>PWZL01000059.1 GCA_003567475.1 Gammaproteobacteria bacterium
CCGTCCCCGCCCCCGCTGACCCTGAACTGGGAGGGTCAGCAGATCGCGCTCGAGCGCCTGCCGAAAGCCCGGGTACCCGCCCGCTTCGGCTACGTGCGCGCGCCGCAGCCGGCATAATTCTCTCCTCCTGCGTGGGCCGACAGCCGGCCGGACGCGTATCCAACCCTGAACTATCGAGGATCCCTGAACCATGACAGCACGCCTGATCGCCACCGCCTGCATGGCAACCCTCCTCGCCGCCTGCGGCGAACCCCCACCGCCCGCGGCCGGGACCACCGATGCCGCTGCCACACCGCCGCCCCTGGGGCTGGGGGTCGACCGGGACAACATGAGTGGCGACGTCCGGCCCCAGGACGATTTCTTCGAGTTCGTCAATGGCGGCTGGCTTGCCGAGGCGGAGATTCCGGGCGACCGCTCCCGCTGGGGCAGTTTCGACGAACTGGCCGAAGCCGCCGAGCAGCAGGTGCTCGCGATCGTCACCGAAGCAGCAGCCGACGCGGACGCACCCGCCGGTGCCGACCGGCGCAAGATTGGTGACCTGTTCAACGCCTTCATGGACGAGGCCACGATCGAGGCACGCGGCCTCGAGCCCCTCGACGAGTTGATGACCGCCATCGATGCGCTGGACTCGCACGCCGCACTTGCGGCGTTCTGGGGCAACAGCCGCCGCTCGGCCACAGGCGCGCCCGTGGCCTTCAGCGTCGGCCAGGACCAGGGTCAGACCGACCGCTACATCACCCAGGTCGGTCAAAGCGGACTGGGGTTGCCTGATCGGGAGTTCTACCTTGGCGAGGACGAGCGCTCGCAGACGCTACTGGCGCGCTATCGTACGCATGTCGCGCGCATGCTCGAGCTCGCCGGGCACGCGGCTCCGGAGGATGCGGCCGCGCGCATCGTCGCCCTGGAAACCCGCATTGCCGAGGCCCACTGGACCCGCGTGCAGAACCGCGACCGCACCCTGACCTACAACCTGCTGCCGTTCGATGAACTGCCGGCACTCGCCCCGGGCTTCGACTGGAGCGGGTGGCTGGCCGCGGGGGATGTCAGCGGTATCGACGAGATCGTCGTGCGTCAGCCCGATTACCTGACGGCGCTCGCGACGCTGCAGGCCGACACCCCCATCGCGGACTGGCAGGACTATCACCGCTTCCACTTGCTGCGCAGCCATGCCGGCTACCTGCCGGCGGCCTTCGTCGAGGAGAACTTCGACTTCTACGGTCGCACCCTCAACGGTCAACCGGACATGCGCCCGCGCGAGAAACGTGCTGTCGCCCTGGTACAACGCCTGCTCGGCTTTGCGGTCGGCCAGGAATACGTCGCCCGCCACTTCCAGCCGGAAGCCAAGGCACGCATGGACGCGATGGTGGCGAACATCAAGGTTGCTTTTGGTGAGGCCATCGATGAGCTCGACTGGATGACCGAGGCCACCAAGGAGGAGGCTCGCGCCAAGCTCGCGCGCTTCAACACCAAGATCGGTTACCCGGATGTCTGGCGCGACTACGACTGCCTGGAGATCGACGCCAGCGACCTGGTCGGCAATGTCCAGCGCGGTCGGGCCTGCGAGCACACGCGGAACATCGAGCGCCTCGGACAGCCTGTCGACCGCGACGAGTGGTTCATGACACCGCAGACGGTCAACGCCTACTACAGCTCGACGATGAACGAGATCGTCTTCCCGGCCGCCATCCTCCAGCCGCCGTTCTTCAACGTCGACGCCGACGATGCCGTCAACTACGGGGCGATCGGCGCGGTGATCGGCCACGAGATCACCCACGGCTTCGACGACCAGGGCCGGCGCTCCGATGGCGAGGGCAACCTTCGCGACTGGTGGACCGAAGAGGACGAGGCGCAGTTCCGGGCCCGCGCGCAGCGGATGATCGATCAGTACAACACCTTCGAGCCCGTCGAGGGCATGACCATCAACGGTGCCCTGTCGCTAGGCGAGAACATCGCCGATCTCGGCGGTCTCACCGTCGCCTACCGTGCCTACCAGCTGTCACTTGGCGGCCAGGCCGCGCCGGTGATCGACGGCTTCACCGGAAGTCAGCGGGTGTTCCTCGGCTGGGGACAGGTCTGGCGGATCGTCTACCGCGAAGAAGCCCTGCGGCGACAGCTGATGACCGGGCCGCATTCCCCCGGGCGTTACCGCGTGATCGGCGTGCTGTCGAACATGCCCGAGTTCTACGCCGCCTTCGGCGTCGAGCCGGGGGATGGCATGTACCGCGCGGAAGACGTGCGAGTGAAGATCTGGTGACCCCGGAGGTGGCCGGCGTGTCGTCGCTACCGGATGACACGCCGGCGCCAGCCGCTCGCGCCCGCCGCTACCGAGGACATTGATTCTCATGGCCGGGTGCCCTGCCCGGCGGCCGGGACTTCGTAGCGCTGACGGTAGCGCTCGTAGAGCCGGGTGTGCCGGCTGGCGAGATCGATCTCCCGACCGTCGATCCAGGCCCGCTCGATCTGCGTGGTGATTTCCAGCGGGTCCCCGTCGGTGACGATCAGCGTGGCCTGCAGGCCTGGGGCCACCGCACCGATGCGGTCGTCGACACCGAAGATCTGCGCCGGGTAGAGCGTCACGGCGCGCAGGGCCTCCTCGCGCGGGAGGCCGAAGGCGGCTGCCGTAGCGGCCTCGAAGGGCAGATTGCGCTCATGCGCCGAGGCGAAGGTGGTGGCGACCCGCGCGATGGCAAAGGGCACGCCCGCCTCGTGCAGCTTGCGCGGCAGCACGAAGGGCGTGTCGTAAGGTTCGTGGCGACGCAGCGGCAGGCGATGGACCGTCGAGACGATCACCGCGGCGTCGAGCTCTCGCAGTCGCTCGGTCAGCCGCCAGGCATCATAGCCGCCGACCAGCACCAACCGGAGCTCATGCCGCTCGACGAAATTCAACGCCGCCTCGATCTGACGGAGCTCGTCGGCATGCACCACCAGCGGCATCTCGCGGGCCAGCACCGGCGCCAGCGCCTCCAGGCGCAGGTCCCGCGGCAGCGCAGGATCGGCCGCCCGCGCCTCACGATAGGCACGGGCTCGGGCGAAGAACGCATCGAGCTGCTCGACACGGGCCTCGGCGGCCCGCCGACGCGCTTCCGGCGAATCGACACCGATGGCACCAAAGCCACCCCCGCGCTCGGTCGGCCAGAACACGTGCATGCCCACGCCAGACTGCAGCGTCATGTCTTCCCAGGTCCAGCCATCGAGCCGCAACAGCGCTGAGCGCCCGCCGAGCAGGCCATCGCGACCTGCCTGCGGCACGGTCAGCGCCGTCAGGATCCCGGCGGCACGGGTCACGCCGAACAGTTCGCTCGCCGGGTTGACCGCAACCTCCGCGCGCACGTTGGGATTCATGACCCCGGTTTCGGCGATGTCGACCGTACCGCGCACCGTATCGACTTCCACCAATCCGAGTACGGTGTTGGCAGAGATCAGTCCCGGATAGACGTGGCGACCCTCGAGCCCGATACGCTGCGTGCCCTCCGGCAGGTCCAGCGCATCGTCGGGGCCGGCCACGGCGACGATACGACCCTGGTCGAACAGCACGCGCCCCTGCTCGATGCTCGCCCCGCTGACCGTGTGTACCGTGCCCCCCTCGAGCAGGATCGGCTGCTGTTGAGGCGGTGCGGGTACGCTGAGTTCCGCGGCCGCAGCGGCCAGGCTCATCGACGCCACGGCGAACGTGCCAACCCTGATGACCAGACGACGACCCCAGACGGCCATGATGCTGTCGATACTCATCAGTGGTTCTCCGCGGTGCAGGTCAGCGCATTGCTGCCGTCATGATAGAGATCGCGATACTGGCGCAGGTGCGCCTCAGCGTGCTCGAGCCAGAGCCTTCGCAATGCGCCCTGCACCCCGGCGCCGGGCGGGTCGCCGCCTTCCGCGCGTGGCGGACCCTGCGGCCGGGTTTCACGCGCCGCATCGAGCGCGAGCGCCATCAGCCGTTCGCGTTGCGCCGCCGCGTCGCGCCGTGCCTCGAGATCGCTCTCGAGATCGAACAGCCGCTGGCCGTCGATCCAGGTCTGCTCGACCCGGGCAAAGGTGGACAACGGATGGGCGCTCCAGACCACCAGGTCGGCATCCAGGCCCACCGCGATGGCGCCCACCCGGTCGTCGATCCGCAGCTGGCGCGCGGGGTTGAGGGTGACCAGCGCGAAGGCCTCCTCCTCGTCCATGCCGCCATGACGCACGGCCTTGGCCGCCTCGGTGTTCAGCCGCCGTGCCAGTTCGTTGTCGTCGGAGTTGAACGAGCTCAATACCCCGGCCCGCGTCATCAGTGCAACGTTGTGCGGAATCGCATCCCAGGCCTCGGCCTTGAATGCCCACCAGTCGCTGAACGCCGAGGCGCCGGCGTCGATCCGCGCGATTGCATCGGCCACCTTGTAACCCTCCAGCACGTGCTGAAAGGTGCCGACCTGCAGGCCGTAGGTCTCGGCCAGCCGCGCGAACATCAGGATCTCGTCCTGGCGGTAAGAATGAATGTGCACCAGCCGTTCGCCGCGCAGGATCTCCAGCGTCGCCTCCATGCGCAGGTCACGCCGGGGCGGCACCGCGCCGCGGACCCGGCGTGCCTGTTCGAGACGCTCGCCGTACTCGCGCGCGGCCTCGAACTGGGCGATCAGAAACTGCTCGACCCCCATGCGAGTCTGCGGATAGCGGGTTCCGTCCGAGGCCCAATTGCTCTGCTTGACGTTCTCACCCAGGGCGAATTTCACGCCTGGCATCGCCCCGGCGAAGTGCATCGCCTCGGCGCCCTGACCCCAGCGCAGCTTGATGACCGCATTCTGCCCGCCCATGGTGTTGGCCGAGCCGTGCAACAGGTGGATGGTCGTGACGCCGCCGGCGAGCTGGCGATACAACGCGATGTCGGTGGGGTCGATGACGTCGGCGATGCGCACCTCCGTAGTGTTGGAGTCCGAGGCCTCGTTCACGCCCCCGCTGATGGCGCTATGCGAGTGCGCATCAATCAGGCCGGGAGTAAGATGGCGGCCGTCGAGATCGACGCGCAGCACATCCCTCGGCGTGCGCAGATCACGACCCACCGCGGCGATACGTCCGTCGCGGACCAGCACCTCACCGCCCTCGAGCACGCCCTCCTCGCCCATCGTCCACACGGTGGCGTTGACGAACAGGAGGTTGCGCGGGGCGGCCGTCCGCCCGTCTGGCGCCACACCGAAGGCCCCGGCCGGGTAGCGCGGCACCTGCAAGGCCGGCACCGGCAGCACCGGCGCCCGCGCCTCCGGCACCGGCGGGGGTGCCGTGCGCTCGCCGCGGATCCGCAGGTGTCGACCATCGGGCAGGGCCAGCAGACCCTCAAGGCGCCCGTCCAGCGGTTCGGCGGAGAGCCGTGCGAAGCCTTCCTCGAAGCCGAACAGCTCGGCGGGCGGCTGCAGCAGCACCCGGCCTTCCTCCAGCCGGCCGTCGAACCGCGTGCCGTCCTCGAGTTCACCGCGCAGACGGCGGTCCGGACCACTCAGCGAGAAGTCCAGGCTGCCCTCGGCGTGCACCAGGCGCCAGCTGCCACGGGGGTCCTCGCGGCGGGCCGCCTCGGCCGGAACCGGCTCGCCATCGATCACCGTCAGTCGCAGGCGGGCGTGGGCGTCGGTGAACGGGTCACCGTCGAACACGCTGAGATAGGCGAGGTGTCCGGGGCGGACTTCGCCAAGACGATCCTCCACGCCCAGCAGCCGGGCCGGATGACGCGTCAGCCCCGCCAGCGCCCGCTCGGGCGAGAGACCGCGCCGGACGGCTTCGCGCAGCGCGGGCCAGAAGGCCTCGCCGGGCGACGCCAACCCTGCGCTGGTGAACGAGAACTCCACGCCGGCCTCGGCCAGAAAGGCGGCATTGGACGCGGCCAGCTCCCAGTGGGAGAGCGCGGCCAGGCTGATATCGTCGGCGCTTTCCACCCGCTCCACCGGCGGCACCTCGGGAAAGGCCAGCGGGATCACCACCGGGCGCCCGGCGCCGGCCAGCACCCCCGCCTTGCGATACTCATGGCCGTTGCCAAGAATCGCGATATCCAGTTCGAATTCGCGCGCCAGACCGTCGATGCGCGCATAGTCGAGTTCGTCGCGGGCGGCAAACAACAGGCGCTGATCGCCGGCGGCGATCGGGCGCAGAGCCGCCAGTGCCAGGTTGCGCTCTGGGCGTACCGCGGCGGCATCCTGCGTCCAGCGCGCTGACGCCTGTGCATGCCAGCGGCTATCGATCAGGGCCTGGCGCACCAGCGCCATCGCCCCCATCAGCGAGGTCGGATACTCGCGGTTTGGCCAGCCGCCGAACTCGAAAGCCGCGTGAGCCAGCGCGGGCGCAGCCAGGACGCGGGTGCCCGCATGCAGTGCCCCGTCAGGCAGCGGCGCCAGGTGAGCCAGCGCTCCCGTCCCGCGAAAAATGCCCTGCGAAGGGGCGAATTGCGCCAGCGTAAAGCCGAGTTCCCGCAGTTCATCGATCGCCGCGGCATCCACGCCAGGCAGACCGTCAGCCCGCCGCTCGGGCGTGATCCGGGGGTTCCAGTGAGCCGGCCCGTCAGGGCGCGCGGCCATCTCCGCCAGCGGCCTCGAAACGTCGATAAAACCGGCGTAGACGTTGGCGCCGTCGAGGTCCCAGACCCGCGCACCGGCCGGCGCGCTGACCGCGGTGCCAACGGCGACGATGCGCCCGTCGCGCAGCACCACTGTCGCCTGCTCCATCACCTCTCCCGGGGCCACGTGCACGCGGGCGTTGATCAGCGCGTGCCAGCGCGGCGGCGTCTCCGGGATGCCTTGGACGGGGGTGGTGTATTCGGTGGCATGGAGGCTCTGCACCGAAATCGCCATGACGGCCACGGTGGCCAGTAATCGTCTCTTCATGTGAGGCTCGCGTTCGCACGGAAGCGCCCAAGTATACCGGCCGGCCGCCAGCACGATCGATCGCTGCAGGCGAGTGGACGCCTCAGGGCTTGCCTGAGGTCGTTATACTCCGGGACACGCCGAGTCATCGGGAATGCCATGACAGCACGAGTGATTGCCCCCAGGGGCGTGATGACCACGGCCCTGCTGCTCAGTGTTGTGCTCGTTCTGCAGTGCAACGAGACTGGCGTGGCGGTCGCCGAGGAGTCGCTTGACTATCCCCCGGCGGGTTCGGTGACGGGCCCCGAACGTGGCAGAGGAACAGGCGCTGCCGGAACCGGAGCCTCCCCATGACGGCCCCGACCCCTGAATCATCTCGCCTGGATGCCAGCACAGCCGAACGTTTCTCCGCCCTGGCACTGGCCTGCATCGAACGTGAGTACCCGAATCAGATCGCCCACGTGATGACAGGTGATGCCGATCTCGCACCGCCACGCCAGCTCACGCCTGCATTCTATGGCTGCTACGACTGGCACTCCGCCGTGCATGCCCATTGGATGCTCGTGCGCCTGGCGCGACTGTTTCCCGCCGAGGCATTCGCGGCACAGGGGCTTGCCACGCTGTCGCGTACGCTCACCAAAGAGAATCTGCAGGCCGAAGCCCTGTATCTCGCGCCCCGTGCGCGCGCCGGCTTCGAGCGCCCCTACGGGCTGGCGTGGCTGCTGCAACTGGTCGCCGAACTGCACGCCTGGGAGACGTCTCAGGCGAGACAGTGGCGGACATGGCTGACGCCGCTCGAGCGTATCGCCCTCGAGCGCTTGCACCAATGGATTCCAAAACTGCGCCATCCCGTGCGCAGCGGCGAGCATTCGCAGAGCGCGTTCGCCTTCGGGCTGATCCACGACTACGCCAGAACGGTGGACGACACGGCCACACTGACCTTGATCGAGCAGGCGGCGCTGCGTCTGCATGGCGAAGAACGTCACGCCCCGCTCGCCTACGAACCCTCCGGCCACGACTTCCTCTCACCCTGCCTGGGCGTGGCCGACCTCATGCGCCGCGTGCTGAAACCTGCACGCTTTGCCGGGTGGCTGAACAGTTTCCTGCCGGACATCGGCGAGCCGGACGGATTACCGGTTGCCGTGGTCAGCGATCGGGCGGACGGCAAGCTCGCGCACCTCGATGGTCTGAACCTGTCGCGCGCCTGGATGCTGGAGGCCATCGCGGCCGCCCTCCCGCCGGGAGACAGGCGACGCCGACCTCTGCTGGACCACGCGCAGGCCCATGCCCAGGCCGGGCTCGCAGGCGTCAGCGACCTGCACTATGCGGGTGCGCACTGGTTGGCGAGTTTCGCCGTATATCTGCTGACCGCGCAAGCGTTCATGGTCGGCTCGGACGGCTAGTTGCCGCACATGACAAACGTGGCGATCTACTTGCCGGCCACACATCGACGGTGTGGAGGCCTGCAAGCTCAGCGACAGTGCCAGCCGCCGCCGGACGCCAGCGTACACGAGTCCGGTGCACCCTCCTGGTCCCACAACTGCGTAACCCCCGTCAGCACCATGGCCTGGGCGAATGCAGGCTGCGCCCGCATGTCGGCGAGCTCCGGCCACCAGAGATGCCCAAGCCAACCCGCCGGACCGCGATCGGCAGCGGCAAGCACCGACTCGGCACTGCGCTCCGGAAGTTCCAGCAGCGCGTACTCCATCAGGTGCTCGGCTGTGCGCATGCGCGCGGCCTGCGGCAGGGCAGCGATCGCCGCCAGTGCCGCATCGCGCTGGCCTCGATCGACCACCCCTTCGGCCACGGTCCGCGCGGCCGCCGCGTCGCCATAGTAGGTTTCAAGCCACTGCGAGAAATGTTCCACGAAGGCGGCGTCATCGCCGGCCCGCCGGGCCAGCAGCGCCTCGAACAGCGGGACGCCGTGGCCGGTGATTTCCTCTGCGATGCTCGCGAAGTTGCGCATGCCTTCATTGTCACCAGCAATCCCGTGAGCCTGCGCCAGCAGGCGATAGGCCTGGGCATCCAGAGGATCCGCCACCGCGGCGAGGCGGGCCTGCAGGCGTGCGCGTATCGCGTAGCCGGCATAGAGTTGTAACTGGGCATGAATACGCGCACCGCCGGGACGGGCACTCGGTCCCTGGGCAAGGCGCTCCGCGTGCTGGACCGCGGCCTGCCATCGGCGGTGCTCGAAGGCATCGTTCATCAGCAGCGTGTGTCCTCGCCAGTCGTCCGGGTTGACGGTCACCAGACGCTCGCCGAGCAGACGAGTGTCCTGCAGACGTTCCGCGTTGCGCCGGGCGAGTTCTTCAGCAGTGGCTGGGGGCTCACCCGGTCGCGCAACGCTCGCCGTCATCGACCTCAGCGCAAGCAGGGTGTAGAGCGCCGGGCTGTAGTCCGGGGCCTGCTCCACCACCTCCCTGATCAGCCCAAGCGCCTCGAGTTGCTGCGCGTTGCTCCCGCGCGCCAGCTGGGTTGCTCGAAGATACTTGCCGTACACCAGGGGCGCGATGGGGGTGACGTCAACCACGGCGGCAACCCCGGCACCGGCCAGCACGCGGTCGCTTACGCGTGCGACGACGTTACCCACCCGCTCGGACGTAGGCTCGTCTTCCAGCGACCAGACGCGTGCCGCGCCCCTGAGCTCACGCATCTGCATGCGCAGCTGGGGTGGGCCGTTGGGCTCACGCGTAAGTTCGCCATCCACCGCGAAGTCGACGCCCAGCAGGTGAGCGAGGTAGGCGCCGTCGAGGTTCGACTGCGCGGCGGCGCGGGTGGAGTTACAGGAGACCAGTCGCAGCCGACGTGTCTCCACCAGCCGTTCGGTGATGGCATCGCACAGCATGTTTCCCAGCGAGACGAGTTCGGCATCGGCGTCATCGACCGCCGGGGCGAACACCGCTACGCCAGGCAGTTCGTAGACTCTGGGGCGATCCAGCATGTCGTCCAGCGTTGCCGCCAGCGCCAGAGATCCGCCCGGCGCGTATGCCGTTTCGCCTGCCGGCCGGAGCAACATGCGTCCAGCCACCGCCAGTGCCAGGCCCAGCAGGATCACCAGCAGCACCACGACACGGCGATCGAGCAGCTTGGTCATCTGCAGCACTCCGGCAAGTTCACGGCAGCATACCGAGAAAACTCGGCGATGCCGAGCGTCCTGTCAAGACGGTGTCGCCACCGACTCGGGAGTCGATGCGTCGGAGCTGACCGCGGACTACGCGAAGGGTCTGTTGAGGTGTGTGGAGGAACCAGGTTGCGAGGTCGAGCAGGCCCGTAATCTGTCGCGCTGGCAGCCTCACATGACGCGCTGCGCACTCGTCAACTCCATCGTCACTCTCCCCGGAGCGAACGCCTCCCGTCTGCGCTGGATCAGTGCCATGGCACCACAGGTTACTGTCGGGCGTCATGGGGTCGTCACACAGGGCCGTTAGGCTGCGGCAGGGCGTTGGGTGTCAGCGGCGAGATCCCCGCCAGTACGCGACCCCGGGGAAAGCCGCGAAACGCATGGGCTTTACCCTTCCGGGGTGCTCAAACCCTGAACAGCCGTTATTGTGTACGCGTTGCATGGATGGGATCGTCCACATGGTCACGGTGAGAACCTTGTTTTCCCTTGCGGGGGTTTGGACGATACCCATGCTGCTGACGACCGCTTATGCCGACGTCACCAGTCCAGAGCGATCCGGGGAGAAGCAGTTCAGCGACCGCGTTCAGGTCGAGTATGCTGATCGAGAATGGACGCTGGTGCAGACCGGGCAGACCGTGCGAAGACAGTACTTCCTGCGGATCTATGCCATGGCTCACTATCTTGAAGGCGATCTGCACGCCACGCCGGGCTCGACTTACCGCGCGATCATCGATGCTCCCGGAATCAAACAGATCACGATGCGTTTCCTGCGCAACCTGAGTGCCGACCAGATCCAGCAATCGTTGGCTTCCGGGCTCAGAGCAAGCGCCGGAGCTGAGCAGTACGCGCGTATCCTGCCGGACGTGGAACGATTCATGCGGGCCATCAACGACGACGCTCGGCGGGACACTGAGTTTGTTCTGCGATGGTATCCGGACGGGACGCTGGAATCGTTCTACCGCGGAAGCCGCATCAGCTCGATCAGGAACGCCGAGTTTGCGTCAGTGATGTGGTCGATCTGGTTCGGTGAGAATTCCGTGGTCGATCGAGCGGCTCTGGTCGAGCGCCTGTAGCTGGCATTGGCGCCAACCGCAGGCCGTGCGGGTCAATTCGTTGGTTCACTGTGGAGCTACGCGGCACACCTATGAAAATCATCAAGGGCGAGCTGAATTTGGGGCGTTTTCTGGTGCCCTACCGCGTGTACGGAGACGCTCGACGAACGATTGTCTGTATCAGTGGCGCCAAACAGACCATGGCGGCATGGCGGTCGTTCATCAGCCATTTTGTTTCGGACTATTCGGTCGTGGTTTTTGATCTTCCGGGACAGGGCCGCTCCAAGATTCTGTCCGGCTCGCCTGGCGTGAGTTTTGAGGAACAGGTCGATGTCCTGCACAAGGTGATCACCGAAACCAACCGGAACGGGCCTGTGTGTCTGGCCGCGGCGTCTTGGGGGACGATCATCTCGGCTGCATTGGCGGCTCGGCACCCGGAGTTGGTTGAGAAGATGATTCTTGGCAGTTTCGGTTCCAAACCAAGCAAGGCTGTGATCGAGGTCATCAAGGCCGGGCAGAGGCTTTTCGACGTGGGAGAAGTGACCGGCATAGCACCGTTGATGATCGAACACTTCGGCCAGTACATTCCGGAATCGCACAAACGGCAGATGATCGAGCAGTTTCGCCACATGAGCCACGAGCAATTCGTGAGCTTTTACGAGCACTGCGCGTTCATCGAACGGTCGTCTGACATCTCGGAGTTCGTCGATCTCGCAAACATAAAAGCCGCCACGCTCATCATTACCGGCGAGTATGACTCGATCCTGGACGTGACTGATGTCGAACAGGCCTCGCAGCGTATCCCGGATTGTGAGTTTCAGAGGGTCCCGGGAGCCGGCCACTTCCTGCACTGGGAGAAAGCCGATATTCTCAATACGTACAGTGATTTCCTGGCGCGATAGCAGGATTGGAATATGGCGAGGTTGAAGCTTGCGCCTGTTGACGCGCGGCCGGCTATCGATCAGACGACCTTTCACGCGGATTACTTTGCGCCGCTGAAACCGCTGGTCTTGGAGGAGGTCGCCAGTCACTGGACAGCCTTTTCCAAGTGGACACCGGAGTTCTTCAGGGACGTCCATGGCGACAAGCCGGTCAAGGTGTATGACGAGAGTTTCGTGGCAGCAGGGCTGCCATCACATGTCAGGCGTTCGAACCGTGCCGCTACGGGAGTATGCCGAACTGGTCTTGACGACCGAGCAGGATCTTCGGATGTTTCTGTACAACATTCGCTTCGAGATTCACGAGTTGCTCGAAGATAACGTTCGCCTGTCGAGCCAACGCGACGCTTTGCTCGATCACGCCTCGATAATCGCTGAAGCCGGCCGCCGCGGGGCGTCGGAAGCCTCGGACATCGCCGACATTGACTTGAGCTTTGAAGCAGTCAAGATTGCGTTAAAGTAAATGGTCACGCTCCATCGAAGACCACCCACCAACAGCGGGTAATCCCTGCCTGAGCTGCAGACACCTGATTCTAACGGACGAGGTCTGCTGTGCGCCGTGTGGTCGAGCCGAACCACAGTGGTTTGTCGACGACGAACTTCATCGAACGTTTCACCAGACCTTTGCCTGGGAAGAAACCGAGGTCGAGCCATAACCGGATCACCGCCATAGCCTCGAGGTCAATGGTCTGCTCGATGGGCAACAGAAAACCTTCGTAATCACCCGCGGGTGTTACGAACCGCTCTTTGGTGATAGGCACAATTCGGTGCTGATACTCGCCCGTGTGCACAAGCTCCTGCGTTTCTCTATTGATCACCGTAGCTCTACCGGACGCGCTCCATGTACGATCGGGCACGATTCTGTTCGGCAGCACCACCACCGGGGGATCGTATAGCACCGTCTGACCTTCCGTCAGCACGTCCAGAGCGGTAAGCAGCACGCTGCCATCCGGGAGCTCGCGAAGATGGAGGATATTGTAATCGCCAAATCGCAGTATCCAGCCGCCTTCGCCCTCACCGGAACTCAGCGCCAGTACGACCTGCCGTCCTTCTCCGTCTCCGTCCACGATCTCGAACGTGCCATAGCGCATCGCTGCACCGTTCGTCTGCCAGTTCGCTCGCTAGTGTCTGGCCACCGGCCAACCCTGACCAATCGCCCGGGCTGCATTCAGCGCCGATAGATGATCGATCCCTTCTCGACATTGGCGATGCCGAGACCGATTTCGAAATGGCCGTCGATACCGTAATCCATCATGCTTTCGAGATAAAGCGCCGACCATTCCTCCGGAAAGCCGTTATCGATTACGTAGAAGCTGCGATTGCGACTGTTGTAGCCGCGAACCACGACCCAGTGCAGCGCGTTGATCGAGTCGTGCGGCGACCAGATGTCGGCGGCCAGCTGACTGCCCCACCCGACCAGGACGATCACAGGCTTGCCCTGATCAAGCAGGGTGCGCAGCCGCTCCAGGGCATCGCGGTTTTTCCTGGCGTCACCCAGCGGCAGTGCCTGATGTACGAAGCCTGAGGCCATCTCGTTCATGCGATCGCGCAGGGTACCGGGCGGGGTGCCCCACCAGTTCTCCGTAAACAGGTTTCCGGAGCCGTGCACGCGTCGCTTGAACTGCTCGTAGGTGGTGTTGACGCCATAGAATCGCAGCACGCGGGAACCCGACGAGGGTCCGCAGGAATTATCGCCACTGAGGCGGTTGGTGTAGTCACCCGTGGGCACGTCGATCAGCACATTCGGCTGAAATACCGAGAGGTCCGCGCGTGCCGGATCGATGGGCGCCAGCCGCACGTGCAGCGGCTCGTAGAACACGCGCACGCCGGTCCGAGAGCCGGCCTCCGGACCATCGGTGTCACCCACGGTATGAAACACCCGGACGTGACTGCGTGCATTGCGCCGGGCAACATGAACCGGGTCGGCGAAGCGCACGGAGACCTTCTCTTGGCGCGGCGCCTCGCCGACCCCTTCGACAAGAAAATCATGCTCATGGTCGCGGTCGGTGTAGGTGGCCGTCGCCGTCCGGTCGAGCGCGGATTCGCGTACACGCTGATGTTGGTCGTTTTCCCACCAGCCATACTCGACATCGACCGAATCGATGCGCCAGCCCTCCGGCGCGGTCCAAAGTGTTTCGCCACTGCGGGTGCCCTCCGCACGGGTGTCACCACCGCGGGTTTCCACCGCCGTTCCGCCGAATGTGGCGAGCAACCGGCGCCTGTCCGGCGACAGTGAGAGCATCGAGTGGACCGTCATGCGCGGGCCGTTGCCGCCGAATTCACGGTCGCCGGCGGTGTGCGGCAGGACGAAGAAGTTTGAATGCAGCGCGCTGAGCACAATGGAATGACTGCCCGGTGGCCCGCTGTGCGCCGGCGATTCGACGATCGGCACAACCACCCGGATGGGGTTGTACTGTATCTGCACACTGGTGCCACGCACCGTCTTGCGACCGCTGCGCACGGGCCCAACATCGGGTCCGTTGGTATCACCCATCACCATGAAGGCCCTGACCGGCCCGCTCACCTCTGGAATCCGCCGGGGATCGACCTTGCCGTGACCCGGCACGATCACGTCGATTTCCCAGTCATTGTCGACATAGTTGCCGGTAGCCGAAACGGGCGTGACAATGCGTTCGATGGGCGCACCATCGGGTTCGCACCACACTCTCAACCGCCGATCGAGCCGACCGCTTGTCCAGTCCGGGCGGGTTTCACGGGCATGCATTTTTACATCGGCGTACAGACAGGCGCCGTCAATGGTCAGATCCAGCCGCAGCTCGACCTCGGGGCCATTGCCAGCAAAATCCCCATCACCGCGTCCGGTCTGCACCGCATAAAGCCTGTCGGACGGCGGGGGCTGAATCTCCACCGTTCTGGAAGTGATCCGGGGCAATGTCACAGCCGCCTCACGAACCACGGCACTCCGCGGCTGGGGCTCGACGCGAGTCTGACTTGCAGCGGGCGGTATAGTGACCGGCGGCTGCCGGGTCAGTGCTTCACGGGATACGGCGATCGTCGCCTGACGCGCAGGTTGCGAGGCGGCATTGGCATTGCACTGCCGCAACTGCTCGGCATTCAACGTGCGGCCGGGATACCCGTAGCTGACGATCCGACCGACCTTTGCTGCCAGTTGGGCGCAGGCAGCGACACCGGGCTGTGCCCAGGGGCCGGAAATTCGGCACTCCCGGTCGGCACATTGCCAGGTCAGGCTGCCGGCCGGCACCGCACCGGTTTCCAGTGCCGGGGCTGCAGTCCTCGCCGTGTAATTGTAGGTCTGGGCCGTGACCGACCCAGGCGCCAGGATCAGAACGATCCCGACCAGAACGATTCGATGCGGTTTCATGAGGGCTCTCTACAGGGAGTGCGAATCAAGACTCCAGCCTTTCTCGCGCTCAACTCTGCTGGGGCGATCTTCCGGGTGATCGCCGCATTTTTCTTCTCTTCAGATCATCATCTCGTCGTGTTCGCGGTTCAGTCCGTCTTAAATACCCTACCGCTTTGGCGATCTCAAGCCGCTGGGGCAGCCTGGGACACGGCGCCGTAGAACGTTCAGGACGTGCAGCACACCCCCAGCGAATCGGTCAGCGGCGGCGCTGGTCCTCGAATTGGTCACTACCGGTGCGTTGTATCGGGCATTGGTGCACGTTTGCCTGCCGGAATTGCGACAGTGACACTTTGCCACTGCCACCACCACAACGCTCTGCCATCGTCCGGGCCAAGGCTGGAGACGCTTTGTCTATCGTGCGGCCTTCGGATCCCGCTGGGCAACCTCGACCCCAGCAGACCACGACAGAATCATGCTCGCGGGACGAAACATCACGCGCTCGACTGCCAGTTGCGGAAGCTGCGTCGGCATCTGAAGGATGTTTTGAAATGCCCTGATAATAGGCTTCAATCGAGGATTCTGGCCCATCGGCTGATGAGGATGCTCCAGGCCGGGCGCCTGGAGTCGACCTGACACCCTGTGCAGGGCGCCGTGCAGCTTCCAGCGCAACCGCTCCGCCGCCACCATCGGGTCCGGCAACACCGCCGTGCTCTTCGCAAAGTGCTGGCACCACGACGGCCAAGCCTTCTTCGCTGCCCTGGTAGGAGAAAATGCGCCCATCTTCGCAGATGATGGCGTGAAGGCTATCTTGCAGATGGTACACGTCCGCCGCTTGCGAGAAACCGCCGGTAACCAGTAGCAGCAGGACACTCCCGGCGACTGTTGTTGGATGAAGCGCATTCTTGACAGTTTTCATGCTTTTTCCCCTTTTGAATTGGGTTCCGATACGGACCATCACAAGGTGAGCCTGAGCAATCCAAGGCACATTTTCGCTCGCCGGTGCCCGCTCCAGTCCTGCGCCGCTCACATGATGACACCCAACGCAGGCTTCGGCATAGTCCGGATCGTTGGCCGTCTCTGGAGTACAGCGCTTGGACTCGCTGCGTCCGGTCACCGCCCGTTTCGGGCCTGCCCTATGGCTGCTCATGCTGTCGGGCATCCTCGCCGGCTGCGGGCTGCGCATGTCCAGCAGGTCGCCCCTGATCGCCTTGCCTCGGGCCAGTGCAGTCGCGGAGGTGGTGATCTCGGCTGCCGGCGCCTCTGTGGTGTCGGCCAAGGCCGCCAAGCAGATCCCCAATTCATGGTATGGCGAGTACACACCCGCACTGCATAGCCTTGGAAACCTCGGCAGACACTCTCGAATCCGACGCGTCCCTGGAGGCGATCATGTACTCGAACTCAAGCAAGACGACAATGGCGGGGACCGGTGCGTTGGGGCTGATACTCCTTGCGTTGGCGCTCCCGGCCCAGGCGCAGCGCGGGAGTACGCCCCCAGAGTGCGAGGAGATCGTGCGTGCCGCTGATGAAGGCCAGACGCTGGATGACATTCGAACCCGTATCGAACGTACCCGCCCCACCCAGCCCACGCTTCAGCGCTGCCTCCCCGTAATCGCCGAGAACCCGAAAGTCGCGACGCTTCTTCGGCAGCAGGAACAGGCAGTACAGCGGCAGCTGCAGACCCGCAATGCCCAGATCACGACCTCCGCGAAGCGCTTTGAGCAGATCAGTGCGAATCAGCGCGTGATCAGAGCACGCAACGAGGGAACAACGCGCATGCAATCGATCGCGGCCCAGCCACCTGCTGCTGTCCCGCTTCCTGATCAGCAAGCATCGCCGCCCGCCATCAGCAACGTCACGCCATCGCCGGTGGTGCCGGGCGCGAACATCGTCATCGAGGGCACCGGCCTGGGCACGAGCGGCACCGTCCGACTGCTGCTCGACGGCAAGATCTTCAACGCCGCCATCAACCAGTGGTCCAGCGGCTGGATCAGCGCCTTTTTGAGCGCCGACATCAGTGGCGTGTCCGAAACCCAAGGCGCGGTTATCGAGGTGCGTCCACAGGGCGCTACCGCGATCAGCCGTGCTGTCAGCTTCGTACCCGTCTACGAGTCGAAAATACTGCAGACACACGCGAACCATACAGACTTAAGCGCGGCTACGGCCGTCCTAGCCGCCCTGGGCTTTCCGGGCGAAGGCTACGTTCATGTCTACCAGCAAACGATGCTCCAGAATTCCTGGCGCGTAGCATCGGCCCCTTCGGCTAATGTTCAGAATTTCCTTGCTGGGTTGGAGTGCAGCATCGCCGGTCCGCCCGCGGCCACAACCGGGGCGACCAACCTCTCCACTCGACTCTATATGGCCTGGGGTCTCCTTCAAAACCCAGGGTGCACTTTCACGATAGAGATTGAAGGGCCTCGCGGACTCGATCCGGGGATATAGCGCTCTTTAGCAGATGCGGGTTGCAGTGCCGCAGCGACGGTTCGCCCGCGACCCAAAGCCTCCCGGAACTGCGTGAGTTCTGGCCTGTTCCGGTTCTCGCTCCATTCTCGCCGGATGTCGAGCACCCCTGCCCCGCCTCGGTCAGCGGGCCGGCAGGCGTGGGTCTGCTTAGGATGATCTGCCAGTTTGATCAGGCCACTTTGAACAGACGGTTCATTGTGGCTGTGGCCGCCCCAGGGCGCGACACCGCACAGAACTCCTGACTCCGCCCCCAGTATCCTGCTGCGTCCACCGTTGTATTCCGAACTTGGAGCCAGGATGATGGTGTTTACGCTGCGATGCCAGAACCGGCAGAAGCACTCATCCTGGTTGTCACTCCAAAAGGGCTGAACATGAGTTATACGCATGATCGCATTATCGACGCGTCCTTTGATGACGTCGATGTTCGCATTCGCAAGGCTCTGTCAGAACACGGCTTTGGTGTTCTGACAGAAATCGACGTCACGGCCACCCTGAAGGCAAAGATCGACGCCGAGATCGATCAGTATCGTATCCTTGGCGCCTGCAACCCCGGCATGGCCTACAAGGCCATTCAGGTTGAACCGCGCGTGGGGGCAATGCTGCCGTGTAATGTCATCATCCGGGCAGTGGGAGGCGGTGTCGAGGTCAGCGCCATTGACCCTGTCGCGTCCATGCAAGCGGTCGGTAACGAAGCACTTGACGCAATTGCGGCTGAAGTCAGGGACATGTTGATCAAGGCAGTAGAGGCCGCATGA
Source organism: Gammaproteobacteria bacterium (assembly GCA_003567475.1). Taxonomy (GTDB): domain Bacteria; phylum Pseudomonadota; class Gammaproteobacteria; order Steroidobacterales; family PWYM01; genus PWYM01. Next base: position 18,470 of record PWZL01000059.1, read on the forward strand.
CGCAGCCGTTTTGGCGCGCGAGCTCTCAACCTCGCCGGCAAATAATCCGAGCGACGACTTCATCGTGGCCATCCGTTTGATCTGCGGCATTGCGGCCGCCGGCACTGCAAACGCAGCAGGCCAGAGGCTGGAAGGGATACTGACAGCAATCAATGCCTGGGGCGACTTGAATCATGCGCACGTGCGTACCGTCATCTTTGCTATATGCTGAGCCTGCTTTATCGCCGGTGACAGGTCCCTGAGCGCACACGCTGAGACGTGGGTATCGGAACATTTGACGGAGCGCGTTGTGATTCGATGGTGTGAAATTAGAGGTATCCGTTGGGCGTTTGTCTGTCTGGTGCAAGCCGCATTGATGGCCATGCTGATGCTGATCGGCGTCAGCCCCGCGGCAGCGGAGCTGCGTTACCAGACGGTGCAGGGCCATGGCGGCGTGCCGCTCAACGTCGTCTCGGCGGGCGATCCGGCGAATCCGGCACTGCTGCTGATCCATGGCATCGGACAGAGCGCGGTGTCGTTCGAAGCGCAGATGGTGCCCGCCCTGTACGAGGAATTCCATCTCGTCACTTTCGATCTGCGCGGACACGGCAATTCCGGCAAGCCCTGGGATGCGCAAGCCTATACCGATTCGGCCAGCTGGGCCGGCGATGTGCAGCGCATTGTCGAGGCGCTGGATCTCGAACGCCCCGTGATTCTGGGCTGGTCGTACGGCACGCTCGTCGTGGCCGACTACCTGCGCCATTATGGCTCCAGCCCGCTTGGCGGCATCGTGCTCACCGGCGCCTGGGGCGGACTCACTGCGCCCCCACCACCACCGGAACCTGCAATGGCGGAGCGCTTCGCGCGCAACCGCGCACTGCAGATGAGCCCGCATCCGGCGGATAACCTGAGGGCCGCACAGGACTTCGCGGGGATGCTGACCGCGCGCGACATGGGCGAGGAGTGGCGACAGCGCGCAGCAGCCGTGGCGATGATGTTGCCAGGCTATGCGCGCAGGCATATGTTTGATCGCGCGCTCGATAACACAGACCTCGTTTCGCTCATCGAGGTGCCAGTGATGCTGGTCGTGGGCGGCAAGGACGGCAGCACGCCCGAGGGGGCTGGGCGAGAGCTTGCAGCGCAGCTGGAATCCCAGGGCAGCCGGGCACTGGTCCAGGTCTACAGCGACTCCGGCCACTCACCGTTTGCCGAAGAGCCGGCGCGTTTCAACCGCGATCTAGTGGACTTTGTCCGCGAAGTGAAGGCGTCGCAGGCCGACTGAGTCCGTGGAATCCGCGCTCGGCGCTGCACCACCTGACACGCGGGTCCAGCATCTCGTCAACCGATTTTCGTTACGGGCTGCGGCTTGAATTCTCTTAAACTCACCAATCCCACCGCTTGGTTGTTCCATTCGCCACACACGACATCCAGTGCGACACTGCTTCCCCAACGCGGCCCGGACGGCTACTGCCAATAATGCCTGCCACTTTGAGCAGGGCTTCCTCCGTGCCGACGATCCCGGGGCAATACGCGTTGGCCGTGATGCGGTCGTCTGCAAATGTCCTGATCGCCGGCAACGACGCGGCCAGTGCGAGGCACAGCGGATAGGTGACATCCCAGTACCAGCGGGAGTCCCAGGCCTCGCGGCGCCCGGACTGCGCTGGAGCGACAGCCCACGACAAGCCCGCGTACACACGCTTTACAGCCCGGGCAAAGAGGGCTTTCCGGAGGACAAGCCGCTGCCGTTCTGGGAGCGGCTCCCAGGCTGCCGCCGTGGCCGGTGGTGCTGGGCACCGCACTGGCGGGCTGGCTATGCAGTCTGGCGTTCTGCACCGTCCCCCGGACCACCGAACAGCTCGGGCTTGATCCAACGGAACACCCGCATCGGCGGCACGTTGCGCCATACCCAGGTCGTGAGTGCGGGACCAAAGTGCGGCGCGAGGTAGCGGGCCACATGAGGTCGCCACTGGTAGGCTATCATGCGGCCGCCGGGGGCCAGCGACGTGTGGATCGACGCCGCAATCTTCTGCGCCAGCACCTCCGGCAGGGTCGAGAAGGGAATGCCAGAGATCACGGCATCCGGCGCCGGCAAGGCGTGCTGGAGCAGTATCTCGGCGAGCGACTCGGCACTCCCCAGGTGAACCACAAGCCGCGGATCGTCGAGCTCACGACGCAGACGATCGCAGAAACCCGGATTGACATCGATTGCGAGCAAGCGCGCATCAGCGGGCAGCGCTCGCAGCAGTGCACGGGTGGTGCCGCCGGTGCCTGGGCCGAGTTCCACAACGCAGCGCGCCTGCGAGACCTCCGCCCGGCGCACGACGCGGGCTTCAAGAACAACCGAACTGGGCACCACCGAAGCCACTTCAGACGGCCTCTCGAGGAACCCGCGAAGAAATGCCGCTGCATCGGCGAGCCTGGACAGCCGCCCCGGTCGGGCGTCGTTCCGCGTGGAAGTCGACGGCTTGCCCCCGGGGCGAGGCACGGCCACAGTGGCCTTGCGGCCCTTGTCGTCACTCATCAGGAGTCTCTCAGCGGTCGGAGCGTGCAGGACCGACCTACCGACCGGCTTGGCCGAGGTACCCCGATTCGAACCTTTGTCGTGCGCTGAATTCTAATCACCCGGCTGTTTTGGGATGGCGTGACGGCGAACTGCACGGCGCAAGCGCACGTCATCGCGAAGTCTAGCGGTAGAGGCGGCACGGGGGGAAGCGGGTGCCAGGTCAGGAGCGAGAAGTCGAAATCGACCTTGAAGGGCGGAAATCGGTCCTCGGCCGGTTTCGTACACGCACACGGCGATGGCGCCAGAGCTTCCGGGCCTTTGCGATCCGGCGGCCACTCTCCCATATCCTGATCCACTTTGCCGCCTACGAGCCGGTGCCCAGTCACGTGGGCCGCCTGCGCGACCGGCTGGCCGAACGTGGCATTGCCGCGTTTCTGTTCCTGGTGGGGGCGTTCAACCTGCTGCCCCTGCCGCTCGGTACGGGCCTCGTGAGTGGCATACCCGCCCTTATGCTTGCATGGCAGATGATGCTCAAGCGTCAGGTCGTCTGGCTGCCGCGGCGCGTGCTCGAGTGGCCCTTGACCGAGGAACACCTTGAAACCTTGCGCAGGCGCATCCTGCCGCGCCTGTTCTGGTTGGAAAAGTTCGTGCGTCCGCGCTACTGGCCACTTGCCCGCGGCCGGGATGAAGCCCTGATCGGCATTCTCTGTGTCGTCCTTGCCGTGGCGCTCATCGTGCCAGTGCCATTGGGCAACTGGTTGCCGGCCCTGTCAATCACTCTGCTTTCCCTGGCGCTGCTGCAGCGCGACGGACTGCTTCTGCTGTTCGGGCTGGTGGTGTCCACGATTGCGCTGACGATTTTCGTCACGGTTTTCCTCGGTACCCTGGCGCTGGCAGGAAACATGTTCTGAAGCGACCTGTCCCGTACGATCGGCCTGCGTTACCTGAGTATCGACCGCATGATGCCCCTTGTCGCTGGTTGCTGCCCGCGCCGCGACCCCGGCGATAAGAAACGAGATCGCCGAAGTCGAAGTCGAAGTTCACCTGCCGTCCGCCCGCGACATCGAGGCTGAAGTAGTCCATGCTCATCTGCCACCGCTCCCCGAGGCGGGTACTCAGGCGCACCCAGAGGTCGGTATCGCTCTCGGGCACGCCGAGCCGGGCGAGATTGATAGAGTCGATGTCCGTATAGCTAAGGTAACCGGCCCGAAACGAGCGTCATTTCGAGGGAACCCACCATGGCGGTGCTGTTAACGCCAGAGGGTATTGCGGGGATGGTGCATCAGCTGACGATTGCTGAGCGCCCAGAGAGAGCTTCGACAAGGACCGCTGCAGGCTTTCAGCCCAGCCTTGCGGCCAGACCGGAACGCCGTTCGACCCGCCGGGCGATTGCCCCGCGCAGCACCTCGGGCGCGGCGTGCACCCGCAGGCGCTCGCGGGCGCGGGTCGCGCCGGTGTAGACCAGCTCGCGGCTGAGCACCGGGCTGTCCGTCTCCGGTAACAGCAGGTGTACCGTGTCGAACTCCGAGCCCTGGCTCTTGTGCACGCTCATCGCGAATACCGTCTCGTGCTCGGGGATCGACGTGGGCAACAGCGCACGCACCGACTGCTCCCCGGGAAACCACACCCGAAAGCGTCCGCCTGAGTCGGCCAGGCATACGCCCGTGTCGCCGTTGAACAGCCCAGCCCGATAGTCGTTGCGCAGCACGATCACCGGGCGACCATGAAACCACTGCCGGTCCGGATCGAGATCATGACGCGCATCGAGCACCTCGCGGATGCGCCGGTTCATCGCCAGCACCCCCGCCGGCCCGATCCGCGTGGCACACAGCAGCCGGATCCGCTCCAGCAGCATGAGCGCCTCGGCCGGCTCCTCCACCTCGAGCAGCGGCGAGTACGCGATGGCCAGCTGCTCGGCCAGCGCATCGAGATCCGGCACGGGCCCAGGCGACAGTTCGAGCGTCGACGGATCCGCATCAGCGAGGGCGATGGCGCCCTCGGCGTCACCTGCGTTGACGGCAACGGCAAACCGCCCGATGGGGCTGTCGACATCGAAGCGGTGACTCTTCTCCAGCGTCACCACATGATCGGCGATGTTCGCCGCCCCGGCTGCGGCAGGTGGCGGCGCATCCGCACCGAGCAGCGGCCCGAACGCTTCGTGCTGCCCCGCGGAGAAGCGGTTGCGCCCGGCCAGCGCACAGAGCTCCGCCAGCACGGAGCCCGACTCCACAGCGGCCAGCTGGAAGCGATCGCCGAGCAGCACGAGACGGGCCTCGGGCCCGAGCGCATCCAGCAGTTTCGCCATCATCGGCAGATCGACCATCGAGGCCTCATCGACGATCACCGCATCGGCGGGCAATGGATGCTCCGTATCATGGCGTGGCCGCGTGCCCTGCAGACCAAGCCCGAGCAGTCGATGCAGGGTCATCGCCGAGGCCGGCAGCACCCCGGCCAGTCGTGTCGCAGCCGGCAAGCCCTGCAACGCGTCCAGGCCATCACGGATCGACTGCATCATGCGCGCCGCCGCCTTGCCGGTCGGCGCCGCCAGTGCGATCACCGGCAACGGACGTCCGGCGGCAGCGGCCGCCTCGGTCAACAGATAGACCAGGCGCAGCACGGTATAGGTTTTTCCGGTGCCCGGTCCGCCGGAAATCACCGCCAGCCGATGCCGCAGCGCCACCGCCGCGGCCACCGCCTGCCAGTGGGTCTCGCCCGGCGCCAGGCGATGGCCGTCGAACAGGCCCCCATCAGGCCCGAGCACAGTCGGGTCTACGGGCTGCGGGCGCGCGGAGAGCAACCACTGCAGGCGCGTCGCCAGGCGGGTCTCGTAGCGCCAGTACCGGTGCAGGTACAGCCGCTGGCCGTCGAGGATCAGCGGACACGCGGCGCCCGGTGCACCGGTCAGCGCACTCGTCGCCAACGCGGCAACGAAGGCCTCAGCGCTGCACCATGGCCCTTCACCTGGAATCGCCGGCGACAGGTCATCGAGCTCAAGGCAGGCGTGCCCGCCTGCGGTCGCCTGGTTGACCAGCGCAAAGGCGAGCGCCACCTCCGCCACGGCACCATGGCGCAACGCCCAGTCCGCCAGCGCCAGATCGATCGCCTGTAGCTGACCGCGGTCGAAGGCCGCCTCGAGTCGGGCCCGGAAACTGTCATGACCGGTAACCAGCAGCGTCATGCGACCGCCTCGCCGTCGAACAGTCGGTCCAGCGACTCGATGAGCGCCCCGTCGGGCCGGTCGACGAACACCCCGGTGGCGGCATCCCGCCCGTTCATCCCCCGCAGGAAGAGGTACTGCGCCCCGCCCAGGTGCGCCTCGGGGCGGTAACCGGCCAGGCGCAGCCGCAGGTGACGATGCAGGGCGACGAGGTAGATCAGATACTGCAGATCGTAGTGACCGCGACGCACGGCGTCGGCGAGCCGCGCAGGCGTATAGTCGCCCGCGGCCGGACCCAGCCGGTTGGTCTTGTAATCGATCACCCAGTAGCGGCCCTCATGCTCGACCACCAGGTCGATGAAGCCCTGCATCAGCCCCTGGAGGGTTCCGGCCGCACGGGCACCGACCGGCAGCCCACCGTAGCCGTGGCGCTCCAGCAGCGCGCCGACAGCGGCAGGCGACTGTCCACCCAGGCGCATCACGAACCCCATCTCGGCCAGCCGACAGGCCGGCGGCACCGCCGCCAAGGGGCCGAGTTCCGGCAACGACGTGTGCAGGCACCGCGACACCAGTCCGGCCACCGCTTCGAGCTGGCGCTCGCCGGCGACACCGCCCGCCAGGACCAAACCCTGGCGCTGCAGCTGTTCGGCCACCTGCCGGCGCTCGGCGGCGGACGGCGGCTGCCCGGGCGCAGGCCAGTCGTGGAATACGGCGTGTTCAAGCAGGTCATGGACGGCGGATCCGAACGCAGTCCCGCCAAGCCCCGCGAGCCCTGGCGGCTCCAGCGGGCGATCCTCGGGCGGCCCGACGGCGTCGGTAATGTCGGGGCTCTGCGGGCCGTCCGTAGCGGCCTGGAGCGGACCCGACTCGTCGTCACGACCGCCGGGCTCGGGCGCCGCAGTGCTCTCGCCGCGCAGCAGCGCCGAGTAGGAGAGCATCCGCCAGGGCGCGCGCACCGCCGGAAAATCATCGCGGGCTGGACCCAGCGCAGCGCCCGCGGCTGGCGGGCGGCTCGGCATCCCGTGGGTCGCGGGCAGCTCGCACACCTGGATGCTGCCGCCACCGGCGCGCATGAGGTCAGCCAGCCGGGCAGCCACTCGCTCGGCCGTGAACCAGTGCGGCGCACTGCGCCCCCGCTCCCAGGTGTCGCCCGCTGCGCCATCGGCGGCGTGCAGCACCCAGGCCAGGGCCGAGTTCTGGACACCGTTGGCGCGACACCAGGGCAGGACGATGGCCTGCTCGGCGCGGGTCAGGGCGACGTACAGCAGCCGCACCGCCTCAGCCCGGCGCTCGAGGATGGCCTGCGTCCGGGCCGCCGCCTCGACCTCAGGCCCGGGTGCCAGCCACTCTGCGCCGTCTGCCGCGTGCCAGCGCACCGGCGGGCTGCCGGGATCCCCGGCACCGACGCCAAGGAAGGGGGCGTAGGGCAGGAGCACCACCGGAAACTGCAGGCCCTTGACGGCATGGACGGTGGCGATCCGCACCAGTGCCTCGTCGCTCTCCAGGCGCAGCTGCGCCTCGTCTCCAGGCGCTCCGGCGCCCGCGCGCGCCCGTTGGCCCGCCAGCCAGCGTTGCAGGCCTGCCGGGCCGAAGCAGCCGGCCTCGGCCTCCTGCAGACACTCGGCCAGATGCAACCAGTTGGTCAGCCGCCGCTCACCATCCACCAGCCCCAGCAGGCGCGGCGCCGCCGCCTGCAGCAACGGCTCGAGCATGGCCAGGACGCCGTCGCTCAGCCAGCGCTCATGCGCCTGCTGCAGGCGCTCCACCCAGCGCTGCCAGGCTTCATCGTCGCCTTCCAGCGCCACCAGGTCACCGAGCCGCAGGCCGAACAGCTCGCCCGCGAGCGCGGTGCGGATCCGCTGCGCATCGGCCGGGGTAGCGGCGGCGGCCAGCACCGCCTCCATCTGGTCCGCCTGCGCACTCGCGAACAGGCTGGCCTGTTGCAGGCAGACCGCCGGTATCCCGGCCGCCGCCAGGCGCTGCTGCAGCTCGGCGGCCTCGGCATTGCGATTCACCAGCAGACACAGATCGGCGGGCTCCAGTGCTCGCGAAGCCTCGCCCTCCACCACCCGGGCGTCCCGGGCGGGATCGAGCAGCCGGACCACCTCCGCGACCGCAGCCGCGGTGAGCCGCTCATGCACCTCGCCGACTGTCCGCAGGCCATCGGCCTCTGCGGCCGTCTCCGGCCAGCTCCAGAATGCCAGCGCGGGTAATGGCTCGCCGTCAAGCTCGATACGTCGATCCCCTGCCTGACGACCAGGCAGCACCGGCACGAAGTCGATCCCGGAGACGAGGAAGGCGCCGGGCGTCGCCGTAAACAGGGTCTCGATGGCCTGCAGGACCTCGGCGGTCGAGCGGTAATTGGTGGTCAACCCGCGCTGCCCGGTGGCCTCCCGCGCCGCGGCCAGATAGGCATACACATCGCCGCCGCGAAAGCCGTAGATCGCCTGCTTCGGGTCGCCGATCATGACCATGCCGCCGCCCTCCCGACCGGCATAGATCTGCCGGAGAATCGCGTACTGCAGGGGGTCGGTGTCCTGGAACTCGTCGACCAGCGCGAACGGCCAACGCTGGGCCAGCGCCGCGGACAGCCCGGGGCCACGCTCAGGGTCCTGCAGTGCCGCATACAGCGACTCCACCAGATCGGCGAAAGTGTAGACGCGCCGCTCGCGCTTGCGCCGCGCCAGCAGGGCGCCCACCTCCTCGCGGGCGCGATGCCATTGCTGCAGTGGCGCGCAGGCCGTTGCGGCCAGCACCGCGTCGACGGCACGGGCGAGCGCCGGCGGCATACCGGCCTTCTTCGCCGGCCCCTTGAGCTGGCCATCGAGCCGTGACGTCCCCAGCAGTTCGAGTGCCTCCGGGCTGCTCGCGGCGGCATGGCGGCGGACATGCTCATCGATCGCCATGAACACGGCGCCGGCCCCGCCGGCCTCGGCAACGAGCCTGGCCAGCCGTCGCCCACCATGGAACCCGTTGCCCCCCTCGACCGCGAGGAACCAGTCCCGCAGGGCCTCGCGATGGGCGGTCCACTCGGCAACTGCCGTCTCGCAGGCCGCGCGGAGGGCCGCCGGCTCGGGACCGGCGAGCCGCACCCAGGGCCGCGTCAGCAGCTCGCCCAGCCCCTGCGTCAGATGAGCTGGGGTCGGCCAGACCCCCTGGATGCGTTCGGCCAACGCCGGGTCACCGCCGAATATCTGCCGGCGCCACCAGTCAGCGACGGCCTCATCGAGTAATGCGCGCTCGTCGACCTGCTCGCCTCGATCGAACGCGACGCCGCCCTCGAAAGCGTGCTCTTGCAGTGCCCGACCAGCATAGCCGTGGAGCGTGAGAATGGTCGCCTCGTCCATGCGCACCGCAGCCTCGCGAAGGCGCGCGGCCAGGCGTTCGCGCGGCTCGTCGCTGCGCTCGATCACCGCCAGGGCGAAGGCGGACTCTGCACTGTCCGGGGCCGCTGCGGGATCAGCCGCGAGCCGTGCAGCGTCGGCCACCCGCCTGCGGATGCGCTCGCGCAGCTCCTGGGTGGCCGCGCGCGTGAAGGTCATGACCAGCACGTCGCGGACATCCAGGCGCTGCTCGATCAGCAGGCGCAGATACAGTCCGGCCAGGGTGAACGTCTTGCCGGTCCCGGCACTGGCCTCGATCAGACTGAGCCCGGCCAGCGGCAGCCAGGCGGCCTCGTCCTCACTCATGCACGACTCCCGAAAGCGCTTCAGCCGGTGACAGCGGCTGCTGCCGAAGCAGCACGGGCAGACAGACGGCGGCGCTCATGCCGCAGAATGCGCTGTCCCCCGGTGTCGCGCCGAGCGGCATCCCGGGCCGCAGCAGCTGCACGAAATAGGGCGCGGCCAAGGCGCCGGGACCCCGAAACCTGCCGTTGTCGGGGCCCGCGCTCAGGGCGTGATTGAGGGCGGCCAGGGCGGCGGCTCCGGCTTCGCCGTGGGCCTCGACACACTGCTCGGCGGCCGCGGGATCCACAGCGGGTGCGGCCTCGAGCAGCGCGCGGGCGTACTGCTCGGAGAGATCCGCATGAAAGGGCAGCGGAACCTGCTGACCTTCGACGTACCACTCGACCAGACGGGCAAGCCACCGCCGGGCCTCCTCAGGGGTCACCCGCAGAACGCAGGTCTCGGGCGTACCCGACTTCGCGAGCCCTGCGGCAAACAGCGCCGCCGGGTGACCTGCTGCGACCAGCGCGAGCAGATCGATCCAGCCGGCGAGCAGGTGCTTCATCTTCAGACGGCCGACATGCAGGCGATGCAGTCCACCAGGGCGCCAGTCGTTGATCCGCCCGGTCAGCCGGCGCCCCTGCGGCAGCGCGAGATCGATCACCACGGGCTCGGGCCGGGGCGCCTGCCAATGCCGCTGCAGGGCATACAGCGCCGAGACGGCCTGCACGGCCTGGCGCCAGGCGGCATGATCGAGCGGGGGTGGCGGCAGCAACGCCCGCCGCTGCCAGGCGCGCGGCGGCGTCTCGGGCGGCAAGTGTTCGCCCGCGCCGGCCCGCGCCAGCAGCACACTGCGCAGCTTCCAGGCGTCCAGCGCCTCGAGCTTGAGCGCCTCGTTATCGTCACCCCGCCCCTCGTCCCCAGCGAGCGCGAGCCCCAGGCGCTCGCGCAGAAAGGCCGCTGGCGGATCACGGTAAAACCGCTGCAAGGCCTCGAGGGTCACGACAGGTTCGGCCTGCGCCGGGGCCCGCGTGCCATCGTCCAGGCCAGGCGGGAGCACACGCGCGCGCCCGCTGGCCGCGGCCCCGTCGCGCCATCCGCCCGAGAAGGTGAACACGCGGGCGTGCGCGGCGCGGCCGGCAAAGTAGCGCGGACTGAACGGCTGCATGGGCTGCCGGGTGATCAGCCGCGACGCGAACGCCGCCGCCGACAGCCCGACGCAGTGATGCTCCCGCAGGAACTCCAGCCATTCGGTGACCGTGGTCGAGGGCTCGAGCGTCTCGCCACTGCGAACGTTGCAGCCGATATAGCTGACATAGAACACGTCGCGCGCCGCGAGCATCAGCTGCAGAAACGCCAGGCGGTCCTCATCGCGATTGCGCCGGTCGCCGAGGCGATGTTCGCCGAGCACCAGGTTGATACCGGTCGCGGGGTCCTCGCGCGGGAACTCCCCGTCGTTCATCCCCAACAGGCAGACGACCCGAAATGGCACGCCCGCCAGGCTGCGCAGGTCGGCGAAAGTCACGCCACCGGAGAGATAGGGTTGGCGCGCACCGGCACGGCCGAGCTGCGCCAGCAGCACCTCGCGGACCACAGGCCAGCCGAGTGGCGCGTCACCGAGCGCGGCGTCGGCCTCATCCAGCACCTCCAGTGCTGCATGGACTTCAGCCAGCGCCTCGCGCTCGTCGCGATCGTCCTCATCGATGGTGAAGAACGTCTGTAGCGCGGCGTTGAGCCGGATGCGCCACTGTGCCGCCGGACGCGGCTCGGCCAGCAGCTGTTGCCAGCGCGCGAGCGCCTGCACCAGGCGCATCAGTGACCCAGCCAGCAGGGTGACCCCGCCCTCCAGGCCCGTCCAGGGCGAGACGTCATCGACCAGGGCATCGGGGTCGTCGAGCATGGCCCCGAGCAGCAGGCGGTCAAGCCCGAAGGCCCAGGTGTACTCGTCATAGTGCCCGGCACCCAGGCGCTCGCGGGTATCGGCATCCAGCCCCCAGCGCACGCCAGCCGCCTGCAGCCAGTGGCTGATGGTCAGCAGACCGCTCTCGTCCAGACTGAAGCGCCGCATCACCGGCGCCACCGCGGCGAAGGCCAGCACCTCGGAGGCGGACCAGCGCGACTGCGGCAGCTCACAGAGCTCGCGGACCGCCTGCACCAGCGGGTGGGCGGCGCGGCGTGACTGGTCGGCCAGCGACCAGGGCATGCGCCGCCGGCCGGTGGCGCCACCAAAGACGCTGCGGATCGCCGGGCCGTAGCGACTCGGATCGGGCATCGCCACAAGAATGTCGCGTGGCATGAGCGTGGGATCGGCCGCCAGCAGGTCGAGCAGCTGGTCGTGCAGCACCTGCACTTCGCGCAGCACACCGTGGCAGGCGTGCACCTGGATGGAGACGTCATCTTCCGCAGGGGGGCAGGCTTCGGCCACCGCCGAGAGCGTGATGATGCCGCGCTGCAGGCGCTGCAGCAGCCGCGCGCCCTGCGGCGGCTCGTAGGCCATGGCGGGGCCGAGCTCGGGTTCCTGGATGCCGGCGAGCTCGTCAGCGTAAAGCAGGTGCAGGCAGTCGCGCAGCGGTCGGCCCAGGGCGGCCAGCAGGGGATGACCCTCGGCCACCCGGCGCTCGGCGGCGGGCAGGCGCTCGGTGCGCGCCTCGCGCAGGCCGAGGCGCGTGGCGCGGATGTCACCCCAGTAGACCTCCGAGGGATTCGGCAGCAGCAGATGAATCTCACGTGCACGTCCCAGCGCATAGAGCAGGCGGAGATAGTCGGGCGGCAGGTCGGCGGTGGCGAACACGTACAGCGGTCCACTCCCGGCCGCGCCGGTCGGGGGCTCGGTGGTGAGCCGGGTGACCATCTCGCGCAGGACGAGTGCGCGGTGTCGTGGCCCCAGACGCGCGCGCAACGCCCGCCAGACCTGCCCCTGCCAGGCCGCCGCGGGCTGGCCACCACCATCACCGCCACGATCCCACTGAGCGATGAGATCGGCGCGAAACACCTGGTACTGATCGAACACGTCAGCCAGCCGCTCGGCCAACTGCAGCATGACCAGTTCCCGCGGCTCGCCGGCGAGGTAACGGGCCACCGCGGGCACCTCGGCGGCGACCGTCGGCAGCAGCGCGAACAGTTCCCAGCGCATGCGCGCCCTGAACCAGCCTTCAGCCACGGCGCTGAGCCCCAGCGCCGGCCGCAGGGTCTGCCAGGTGAAGGTGGCGAACAGCGGAAAATCGATGTTCGCGGCGATGCCGTCACTGCCGGCCAGCTCCGCCTGCAGCCAGCGGCCGACCCCGCGGTTGGGCACGATCACCTGCTCAGGCACCAGCGGCGAGCCGGCGCGCGAACGCTGCATCAGCGCACCGAGCAGCTCTGCCAGACGTGCGAGGCTATGGTGATGGTAGAGGTGCAGCACTGCGCTTTTCGTCAGCCTCCTGCGCTCAGATCCTGAACGTATACGACAGCCGGGCGCCAAAGTCGCGGGTCTGGCTGTCGAGGCGACGCCCGTCCTCGACCAGGACGTCATGATCCAGCGCCAGCGTCAGCGACTGCCCGAGCCGCGGCACCCAGCGTAGCCGGCTGCTGACCCCGAAATTACCCGAGACGTTGTCGTATTGCAGGGTGTTGGTCCAGGCCCAGTGGACGTTGAACGCCACATCGGCACGCAGTCGCAGCAGACGGGTGATGAAATCCCCGGACGCGAGCGACAGACGGTTGATCGAGCCGCTGGCATCGAACAGAAGGTGGCGGTTCGGGCGCCAGGCCGCGCCGAGACGGAGGTCCTGCCGGTGGCCATCGAAAAACTCGCCACCCTCTATGGTCAGCGACGGCCTGAGCTGACGGAAGCCCGCAGCATTGAAGCTCATGCCGACACGCTGGAAGGTGTAGATCCCGGGCGGGACCTCGAGTACACCCGCCACGGCGAACGGCCGCTCCAGCCGTTCGCGCTCGCGCGTCCAGTAGACGTTGAGGAAATCGCCAGCGGCGAGGAACACGTCCACCGGCACCACCCGGATGCGCGAAGACTCGAGCCGGCCGTCGAGGTCCGTGACCTGGGTCACCTCGCCCCCGACCCGCCAGTCGCGCAGCAGCGGCACAGGCTCCCGCCACAGGCGAAACAGCGAAGCGTCGACCTGGCGGATATCCCGGCGATTCACGAACCCCATGGCGGGGCGGAAGTTGCGCTGCAGCTCCACCAGGCTGGCCTTCATCTCGAGGGTCTCGTTCGGCAGCCCCAGGCGCAGCCCCCAGGCCAGGTCGTCCCCCACCAGACCCTCGTTCCCTGAGCGCTGCACCCAGGCCCCGGCCTCGACCGCCTGGCCGTTCAGCCAGGTGGTGTTGCGAAAGTTCCAGTCGGTACCGACCAGCCAGCTCTCGCGGTTGCTGCGCGGATCCCCATGGGTCGCCATGATCCCCACCGAGGAGGCCTGCAGGACATCGGCCGAGGCGCGGGCGACCAGCAGGGTGTCGGCGTCGACTTCGCCGTCGGCGTCCTGGTGGACGCCCAGCAGCCCGAGATTCCAGCGGCCCAGGCGCCCCGTGAGCTTGCCACCGGCCACCAGGTCCACCGGGTCACCACCGGCGGACAGGCCGATGGTCCGCGAGAAGAACGGTCGGCCGTTCTGCTGCAGGTTGGCAAACTCGAAGATGTCGGCGCCCTGGAGGAAGAACTCCCGCTTTTCGGGGAAGAACAGCGAGAAGCGCCCGAGGTTGACGCGCCGGTCATCGACCTCGGTCGCCGAGAAATCGGTATTGAACGTCAGGGCTCCGATCAGGGCGGGCGTGAAGCGGTAGAACAGGTCCAGCGCCGGCTCAAGCGTCCTGTGCGCACGCCCGCTGGCGAAATCGCGACGCTCACGGAAGGCCAACGACGGAATCACGTCCAGTCCCCTGCCCTCCTCGAGGTCGCGCAGACCGGTGATCAGGCCCAGGGCGTCGTTGCTGGCACGGAAGTCCCGGAAGGTCCAGGCCTGGCGTTCGCTGGTGCGACCGACCTGACGCACCACGGTCATGCCCCAGTCCGGGCGTGCCGGATCGAACGAGAGCGTACGAAACGGGATGGCGATTTCGGTCGTCCAGCCCTTCTCGTCGATGCGACTGCGGGCATCCCAGATGCCGTCCCAGTTGAGGTTCCAGGAGGTGTCACCGGTACTCAGCCCATCGACCTGGACACTGTTGGGATTGACGAAGAACACGTAGCCGCGGCGTGCCGAGTCGAGCGGATCGAGCAGAATCTGCACATGGTCGTCGCCGGACACTCCCCGGCCCTGCACCAACTGGTTCGCGACGATCCGCGCGGGCTCGGCATCGTAAGCGCGGATCCCGATGTACAGGGCCCTGGCATCGTAGAGCACCCGCACTTCGGTGCGCTGTGATGGCGGCGCTCCTGCGCTCGGCTGCAACTGGGTGAAGTCATCGAAGGCTGCGGCAAGACGCCACACGGGATCGCCGAGGTCACCGTCGATCACTGGGCCCTCACTGACACGCTGAACGGACACGCTCTTGCGCACCGGCAGGCTCGCGTCCGCGCGCGCGACGGCACTGGGGGCGGCCTGCAGCGACACCGGCAGCGCCAGCAGAAAAACGCCGGCCAGCCTGATCCGGCGCGAGACGATCGACATACGAGACTCCCGAAACTCGTGTTGGGCGCGTGCCGCGCCGGCGCGCCAAGGACCGGTCGGCCTTCGCGCGTCGCGACAAAACTGGCTATCCTTCGCCGATGGGCACAGGCGCGGTCAGGAGGATATACGATGGAGCAGGATGACGCCGCGCCCGGGGACGATGGATTCTGGCTTTACGATCTGCGCGTGGACACGGTCATCGGTGATCGCCCGCCCGTCTGCCGTCACGTGCCCGGCGAGGCATTCCGCGTCGAGGGCGAGAATCTGGTGTTCGAGGCGGGCCAGCG
>PWZL01000026.1 GCA_003567475.1 Gammaproteobacteria bacterium
GGTGTTTGACCCGATACGCGTCTGGTCAGCGCGCACACGCGCCTGCTTGCCTGCGCGCGGCGCCGACTACGTCTTTCCGCCGGGTGCGCGCCGCCGCCCACCCTCGTCGCCGTTCCCGGTCCCATTCCCGAGCCGGGCGATGCCGAGGGTGACCAGGAAACCGGCGAGGATCAGCGCGAGGCTGCCGCTGATCTGGCCAACGGTCGGCGTGAAGGTACGCTGCGGCCAGTCCTTGGCGTTTGCAGGGGCCGCGTACTCCGCGACGTTCTCGACGGTGACGAGCTGGCCTTCGAACACGTCGCCCACCCGTGGCGGCACGCCCTCGCGGAACGGGTAGAGTCCGGCGGGCGCGGCCAGCAGCAGGCCCAGCAATATCCCCAGGGTGGCCTTCTCGTAGCGATGGAGCAGGAACCTCAGTAGGTTGGCCACCACCACCACGCCGAGCACCGCGCCGATCCCCACCGGCACGATGACCCCGAGCTGAGCGACCACCCCAGCCAGGTCCGCCCGGCCAGCGGCCGAGACCACGTCCTTGATGGCGTTGATGATGGGTTCGTATTGCCCGAGCAGGAGCAGCAGGTAGGCGCCGCTCACCCCCGGCAGGATCATGGCCGAGGCCGCGAGCATGCCGCCGACCCCGAGCATCAAGCTGGTGGTCTGAACGCTGCCGCCGTCGGCCCCGGAGCCCTGGAGCAGGGCCAGACCCAGCATGGTCAAGGCGCCGGCGACGAGCCCGACATAGCTCGCGCGGTCGAAGGGTCGCGTCATGCGCAGCAATAGCGGGGCACCGCCCAGAGTCAGCCCGATGAACAGGCTGAACATCCCCCACCGGTAGTCCACCAGGGCCTGCGCGATCACGCCGCTCAGGCCGCCAATCGCGACCAGCGCCGCGACCACAACGATGCCCAGCAGGGCCAGGGTCGGAGCACGCAGGTGGAGCCGGGTCACTTCACTGACGGCGTCGATGAAGCGCCGGTAGACGCCGACGGCGACCAGCATGGTGCCCCCCGAGATCCCCGGGACCAGGTTGGCCAGACCCATCATCGCGCCGCCCACGGCGGCACGGACGGCGAGTGCCGGGGTGATCGGCGCGGGACGTTCATCGGTGGCGGGAAGTTTGCGACGGGTCGACATGGTCTGCCTCGGGAAGCGTTGTTGCGTAGACGGTGTTGCGTCCTCGGGGACGCTATCATCGTGTCCCAGGCGACAGGGGTCCAGCGGACAGAGCACGTCCAGCGCCATGCGTCGTCGGCGCATGGCGCATTTCAGTTCGCGTTTGTCGAGGAGCGCAGCCTTGAACACCGATCCGCGCGCCGCCGATGAAGGTCTGCGAAGTCGTGTCGACGTCCCGATGATGCCCACCTGACCGGCGGAAACAGCCCCAGCACAGGTCGTTCAGCCTAGGGGAGCCACGCCCTCGTGAGGTTTTCATGCCCCCCGGCATCGGCCCGCACGTCGTCCTCGATGCGGATGCCGCCCCAGGGGCGTAGACGCTCCACCACCGGCCAGTGCACTTCCGCGGCCAGCTCGCTGGCCTGGAGTTCCTCCAGCAGCAGGTCGATGAAATAGATGCCGGGCTCGATGGTCACCACCGTATCCTGCTCCAGCGTTCTATTGAGCCTTAGCTTGGGGTAGTCTTCCGGCGGCGGCGCAGGCGTGCCCTGCGGGTCGGCCTGCTGGCCACCGACGTCGTGCACCTGCACCCCGAGCAGGTGGCCCAGCCCGTGGGGGAAGAAATAGCGCGTCAGGCCCGCGGCCGCCGCCGCCTCGCCATCCAGGCGGATGACGCCGGCCGCCTTCAGCAGCTGGCCGATGCGCTGGTGGGCCAGGCGGTGTAGATCGCCGAAGGCCACGCCCGCGCGCACCTCGGCACACAGACCCCGCTGCAGATCATCCAACGCGGCCACGAGGCCTGCGAATTCACCATGGTCGGCCGTCCAGGTGCGGGTGATGTCGCTGGCGTAGCCCGCTACATCCGCGCCGGCATCGACCAGCAGGGTGCGCCGGGGGGCAGGTTCGCGCTCACGGTGCTGGTAGTGCAGCACAGCGGCGTGCTCGTTCACCGCCACGATGCTGTGATAGGGCAGCTCGTCATCCGTGTGTCCGCAGGCGCGCAGATAGGCCAGATGAATCTCGTACTCCGCTGCGCCGTCGAGGAAAGCTTCGCGCGCGGCGCGATGGGCCGGCGCCGCCCGCTCGTTGGCGGCCCGCATGCAGGCCAGTTCATAGCGGCTCTTCACCGCCCGGTGCCAGTGCAGCACGTGCAGCACGCTCTGCGGGTTGACCTGCGCGCCCGGCACCAGGGTGTCCACCCCCTCGCCGAGCAGCACGGTGCGGTCTGCCGGCCCGGGCAGGTGCCGGGCGACCTCGGCCGGGTCGCGGATCACGCGGATGTCGAAGGCCTCGGTCCAG
Source organism: Gammaproteobacteria bacterium (assembly GCA_003567475.1). Classification (GTDB taxonomy): domain Bacteria; phylum Pseudomonadota; class Gammaproteobacteria; order Steroidobacterales; family PWYM01; genus PWYM01. The sequence continues at coordinate 2,413 of PWZL01000026.1, forward strand.
TAGCCGGCGGGATCGGCGGGCGGCTGGTGCCAGAAGTCCCGCGGCTGGTGATAGAGCACCACCGGGCGCTCGCCAGGGGTGTGGAGCAGCCAGCAGCCAGGGTGGCGGTGCAGCGGTAGCCAGGCCTTGAACAGGGGGTTGGCACGGAAGGGATAGGTCTGGTCGTCCAGGAACGCGTAGTGCTCGAGCCCGGCGCCGATCACGAGGTGATCGGCCTCGGCGGCGGTCAACGCCTCGGTGGCGATGGCCTGGCAGCGGGCGACGTGTTCGGGGTAGTGTCGGGCGAGCGTAGGGGTGTCCATGGGCCTCCTGCCGTCATTGAATCTGCGCTGTCCAGTATACTCCGGGCCCCATCGACGCTTCCCGGATCCGCCCTCCCGCCATGAGTTCGCAGAAACAGGTCTCCCTCACCGGCATCACCACTACCGGCACCCCGCACCTCGGCAACTATGCGGGCGCCATCCGCCCCGCAATCGCCGCCAGCCGGCGCGAGGACGTCGATTCATTCTATTTCCTGGCCGACTACCATGCCTTGGCCAAGAACCTCGATCCCGACTCGATGGCCCGCTCGACCCTGGAGATTGCCGCCACCTGGCTGGCGCTCGGGCTCGATCCCGCGCGCGTGACCTTCTATCGCCAGTCCGACATCCCGGAGATCCTGGAACTCGCCTGGATCCTCTCCGGCGTCACCGCCAAGGGGCTGATGAACCGCTCGCACGCCTACAAGGCGGTGGTGGCCGAGAACGAGGCTGCCGGCAGTCGCGACCCCGACAAGGGCGTGAGCATGGCGCTGTTCGGCTACCCGGTGCTGATGACCGCCGACATCCTGATGTTCCGCGCCACCCACGTGCCGGTGGGCCGCGACCAGAAGCAGCATCTCGAAATGGCCCGCGACATCGCCGCGCGCTTCAACCACGTCTACCGCGAGACCTTCGTGCTGCCGGAGCCAGTGATCGACGAACACACCGCCGTGCTTGCCGGGCTCGACGGGCGCAAGATGAGCAAGAGCTACGGCAACACCATCCCGCTGTTCGCGCCGGCGAAAAAGCTGCGCAAGCTCATCATGAAGATCAAGACCAACTCGCTGGAGCCGGGCGAGCCCAAGGATCCGGAGGGCTGCACGCTGTTCTCCATCTACCGCGCCTTCGCCACGCCGGAGCAGACGGACGCGCTGCGCGTGCGCTACGCCGAGGGCATCGGCTGGGGCGAGATGAAGCAGCTGCTCTTCGAGCACCTCGATGCCGAACTGGCCGGCCCTCGCGAGGTCTATGGGGAACTGATCCAGAATTCGGCGAAGATCGAGGCGGTGCTGCGTGCCGGAGCCGACAAGGCCCGGTCGATCAGCCGGCCTTTCCTGGCCGAAATTCGTGACGCGATCGGTGTTCGCGCACTCGATGCGTTTGGGCCCTGACCCATCGCAGGCACACCTGTACGGAGGACGACATGCCGACCCTGCTGCGCCTGGCCACGCTTTGTCTGCTGTTTCTGGTCGCCACCCCGCTCGTGGCCCTCAGTCCGGTCACCAGCGTCGAAGGCATCGACGAATACCGCCTCGATAACGGTCTGCGCATCCTGCTGGTGCCGGACGAGAGCCGGCCGACCACGACCATCAACATCACCTATTTCGTCGGCTCCAAACACGAGGGTTACGGCGAGACCGGGATGGCGCACCTGCTCGAGCACATGCTGTTTTTCGGCACGGAGCGCCACGGCGACATCAAGGCCGAGATCTCCGAGCGCGGCGGTTTCGCCAACGGGACGACCTGGTACGAGCGCACCAACTACTTCCAGACACTGCCCGCCGAACCGGGCAATCTCGAGTGGGCACTGCGTATGGAAGCCGACCGCATGGTCAATGCGCTGATCCGCGAGGAAGACCTCGCCAGCGAGATGACCGTGGTGCGCAATGAGTTCGAGATTGGCGAGAACAATCCCTTCCGCGTGCTGCTGCAGCGTGTGATGGCGACGGCCTATGAGTGGCATGGTTACGGTCGCGCAACCATCGGCGCGCGTTAGGACATCGAGAACGTGCCGATCGAACGTCTGCGCGCGTTTTACCGTCGCCACTATCAGCCCGACAACGCCATGCTGATCCTCTCCGGACGTTTCGACCGCGAGCGTGCGCTGGCTCTGGTTGAAGAACATTTTGGCGCTATTCCTGCGCCGGATCGCTCTGGCGAGGCGCGCCTCTGGCCGACCTACACCCGTGAGCCCACTCAGGACGGCCCGCGCGAGGTCGAGGTGCGGCGCGCGGGCAGCGTGCCGATTCTGATGGCGGGTTTCCATGTGCCGGCTACGGCCCATGAGGATTTCGCGCCGCTGGAGGCGCTGGCGCTGGTGCTCGGCGACCGACCCTCGGGACGCCTTCACCGTCGACTGGTCGAGACTGGCCTGGCCAGCCAGGTCGGCGCGTTCACCTTCCGTCTTCGCGAACCCGGCATGCTGTTGCTGTTCGCCACATTACCGCGCGATGCCGATGTCGATGCGGTCCGTAGCGTGTTCCTGGAGACCCTCGATGGGCTGGCGACCGAGCCCCCGGAAGAGGCTGAAGTCCGCCGCGCCGTGGCCACGCTGACCAGTGCGATGGAGCGTTCGCTGGATGACAGCGACGAGGTGGGTATTTCGTTGTCCGAGTGGGCATCCACGGGTGACTGGCGGCTGCTGTTTCTGCATCGTGACCGGCTCGAGGCGGTCACCGCCGAACAGGTCCGGACCGTCGCCGAGCGTTATCTCGTCCGTGACAACCGCACGGTCGGCCGCTTCGTTCCGGAAGCCGACCCGCAGCGCGCGGAAATTCCCGAGGCGCCGCCACTGGCCGAACTGCTGGCCGGGTATATCGGCCGGGCAACCCGCGTGGCGGGCGAGGCTTTCGAGGCCACGCCCGAGAATATCGAGGCGCGGGTCCAGCGCTTTACGCTGCCAGGGGGCGCCGAGGTGGCCCTGCTGCCGAAGCGCACCCGCGGCGAGCGGGTGCAGGGTCGGCTGCAGATGCGTCTGGGCAGCGAGCAGACGCTGCTGGGCCTGGGCGCTGTCCCCGGCATGACCGGTGCACTGCTCGACCGCGGTACCGAACACTATGACCGTCAGGCCCTGCGAGATCGTCTGGACGAGCTCCAGGCGACGCTGGCCGTCGGCGGCGGTACGGTGGTCTCGGCACGGCTGGAGAGTCGCCGGGGTGCGCTGCCGGAGGTCCTCGGTCTGCTGGCTGAGATGCTGCGCCGGCCGGTGTTCCCGGAGAACGAGCTTGATGAGCTTCGGCGCCAGGCGCTGACCGGCATCGATCAGCAGTCGGACGATCCACGGAGTGTCGCGATCCGTGAGCTCGATCGCCACTTCAACGCGGTGGAGCCAGACCATCCCAACTATGCGCCGAGTTTCGACGAGCAGGCCGATCGGCTGCGGGCGGTGAGCCGCGATCAGCTGGTCGCCTTTCACGAGCGCTTCTATGGCTTTGGCCCCGGTACGACGCTCGCACTGGTGGGTGATTTCGATGCTGCGGAAGTCCGCGAATTGCTCGAAGAGCTGTTCGCTGGGTTCGCACCTGAAGTCGAGTTCGTGCGGATCGCGAATGCGCCGGCTGCTGTCGCGCCTGCGCGGCTGCAGCGTCAGATCGACGACAAGGCCAATGCTTTCCTGTTGGCGCGCCAGCAGTTCGCCATGCGCGACGATCACCCGGACTACCCTGCGTTGCAGCTGGCCGGACACATGCTGGGCGGTGGATTTCTGAACTCGCGGCTGTCGCGCCGGATCCGCGACGAAGAAGGGCTCAGTTATGCCGTTGGCGCCTCACTGTCGGCGCATCCCATCGACGAGTTGGGCTCGGTGACGGCTTTCGCTGCGTTCGGGCCCGCGGATCTCGACCGCCTCGAAAGCATCCTCGCAGAGGTGCTCGAACAGGTGGTGACCGAGGGCTTCGGCGCCGAGGAGCTGGACTCGGCCAGAACCGGTTGGCTGCAGCAGCAGCAACTGCTGCGAAGTGACGATGGTCGCCTGGCAGGTTCGCTTGCCGCAGGCCTGTATTTTGCTCGGGACAGCTTTCACCAGGCTGAACTGGAGGCGGCCGTGCAGGTGCTGACACTGGAAGAGGTGAATGCCGCCATCGCGCGCTGGCTGGATCCGGCGGCCCTGTCGCTGTCACTGGCCGGGGACTTCATCGCGGCGCCGGCAGGGGACTGAGCGGGTCTGCTGTGGTGGCTGATCAGTGCTGGTAGCATGACCGGATCAGCCATGAGGAGTCAGTCGTGAGCCGCGAGCCCCAGGATAGAGCCGTATACCGCTGGGCGCCCGCAGGTCTGGGCGCTGCGGCGCTGGTGGCCCTGCTGGGCGCGCTGGTGGTGCGCGGCGAGGTGTCGCTGGCCTTTCTGTCGCTGTTTGTCGTGCTGCTGCCCGCGGCGCTGGCGGCCTCGCTGCTGCGTTGGTCGCGCTGGCCGCAGCCTGACGAGCGGAGGCAACACGAGGGCCGGGTGGACTGGCGCCGGGTGCTGGTGCTGTGCGGTGTCGGATTGCTCATCGCCGCGCTGGTGACGCTGGTGCTCGGCGTGGCCTGGTCGGGCGGCCGGCTGGGTAATGTGTTGTTGGTAGCGGGGGTGCTGCTGATGCCGCCGGCCGCGATCGTCGCGGCGTTGGGCTGGTTGCTCGGGCGGGCGCACCGCCTGGCCGAAGGGCTGCGGCCAGGCGAGCGACTGGAAATCGAGGCACGCGAGCATTGGGGGGTCTTCCTGCCGGCGACGGGCGTGCTGGGTCTGGCGCTGCTGCTGGCGCTTGGGCCGTTCGGCGTGATCGGTTACAGCGCGGCCGGAGTGCTCTACCTGCTGCTGCTGCCCGCCACCGCAGTACGCGCACTTGGCGCGTTCCTCAATACCGGGCTCGCGCTCACGCCGGACCACGTGCTGGTGGCCCGCGGCGTCTTCCGTCGTCGGGTCGAGCGACTCACCCGCACTGACGTCATGGCCTGCGGCGTGAATGCAGGGTGGACCGGCCGGCTGCTCGGCTTCGGCACCCTGAACCTGATCTGCGACAGCGGGCGCAGTTTCAGTGTGCGCGGCATCGCCGATCCCGATACCTTCTGCGAGCGCCTCGGCGTCCTCGAACTGCACGAGGACTGACGCTCGCGACCCGTGGCCGGGACACGATCCGATCAGGCCGTTGTGCGCTGCTGCAGCGACGTGCGCGGGGCCAACACCTGTTGGAGATAGTCCCCGGTGTAGGAGCCTGAGGTTGCGGCAACGGTTTCAGGGGGGCCGCACACCAGCACTTCGCCGCCACCGCTGCCGCCCTCGGGCCCGAGATCGATGACCCAGTCGGCGGTTTTGATCACATCCAGGTTGTGTTCGATCACGATCACCGTGTTGCCGTGATCACGTAACCGATGCAGCACGTCGAGCAGCTGGGCGACATCATGGAAGTGCAATCCGGTGGTGGGCTCGTCAAGGATGTAGAGGGTACGTCCCGTGTCGCGCTTGGAGAGTTCACGCGCGAGCTTGACCCGCTGAGCTTCGCCGCCCGAGAGCGTGGTCGCATTCTGGCCCAGTCGCAGGTAGGCCAGGCCGACGTCGGCCAGCGTCTGCAGTTTGCGGGCGAGCGCCGGCACCTTGGCGAAGAACCCCAGCGCGTCTTCCACGGTCAGCTCGAGCACCTCGTGGATGGTGAGTCCCTTGTAGCGGATGTCGAGGGTTTCGCGGTTGTAGCGCCGCCCCTGGCAGACGTCGCAAGGCACGTACACGTCTGGAAGAAAGTGCATTTCGACCTTGAGTACGCCGTCGCCCTGGCAGGCCTCGCAGCGTCCGCCCTTGACGTTGAAGCTGAAACGGCCGGGATCGTAGCCGCGCGAGCGGGCCTCCTGGGTACCCGCGAAGAGCTCGCGGATGGGGGTGAACAGGCCGGTGTAGGTGGCCGGGTTCGAGCGTGGGGTGCGTCCGATGGGTGACTGGCTGATATCGATCACCCGGTCGATGGCCTCAAGGCCCTCGATCGCGCTGGCCAGCGCCGGCGTCTCACCGGCGCCGTTCAGTATCCGCGCCGCATGGCGGTACAGGGTATCGTTGATCAGCGTGCTCTTGCCCGAGCCCGAAACGCCGGTCACGCAGGTGAACAGCCCAAGCGGGATGTCGACATCAACCGAACGGAGGTTGTTGCCGCGGGCGCCGCGGATGCGCAGCGCCCGCGCCGGGTCCGGGCGGTTGCGAGTGGCGGGCACCGGGATGCGTCGGGCGCCGCTGAGATACTGGCCGGTGAGCGAGGTCGGGCAGGCCATGACCTCCTGAGGGGTGCCCTGAGCGACGACTTCGCCGCCGTGTACGCCGGCGCCCGGGCCCAGGTCCAGCACGTGGTCGGCCGCGAGGATCGCCTCCTCGTCATGTTCCACCACCAGCACCGTGTTGCCGGTGTCCCGCAGGTGAATCAAGGTGTTGAGCAGGCGCTGGTTGTCGCGCTGGTGCAGACCGATCGAGGGCTCATCGAGCACGTACATGACGCCGACCAGGCCCGAGCCGATCTGGCTGGCCAGGCGGATGCGCTGGGCCTCGCCGCCGGAGAGCGTGTCGGCGCTGCGATCGAGGCTGAGATAACCCAGCCCCACATCCACCAGGAAGCGCAGACGTTCAGAGATCTCCTTCACGATGCGCGCCGCCACCTCGCCGCGCCAGCCGGGCAGCAGAAGACGCTGGAAAAAGCGTGCGGCTTCGCCGATCGACATGGCCGCGATCTCCGGCAGGGCGCGGCCGTCGACGAACACATGGCGTGCGGTGCGGTTCAGGCGGGTCCCGTGACAGTCGGGACAGGGCCGCACGCTCAGATATTTCGCCAGTTCCTCGCGCACCATGGTCGAGTCGGTCTCGCGATACCGGCGCTCCATGTTCGGCAGGATACCCTCGAAGGCGTGGCGGCGCGTGGTGGTGCCCCCGCGCGCGCTGGCGTAGCTGAATTCGATTTCTTCCTCGCCACTGCCCTGCAGCAGGATTGTGCGGATCCGCTCCGGGAGCGCCTCGAAAGGTGCCTCCGGGTCGAAAGCGTAGTGCGCGGCCAGGCTGCCGATCATCTGGAAATACCAGGCATTGCGTCGATCCCAGCCGCGGATCGCGCCGCCGGCGACACTGAGCGAGGCATCGCGGACCACCCGCTCGGGGTCGAAGAACTGCTTCACGCCGAGGCCGTCGCAGGTCGGACAGGCGCCGGCGGGATTGTTGAAAGAGAACATCTTCGGCTCGAGCTGCGGCACGCTGTAGCCGCAGACAGGGCAGGCGAAGCGACTGGAGAAGGTGACCTCCGCACCCTCGCCATCCAGCGGGGCGATGATCGCGACCCCATCGCTGAGTGCGAGCGCGGTCTCGAGCGACTCGGCCAGCCGCAGGCGCAGGTCGGCACGCACCCGGAAGCGGTCGACGACGGCCTCGATACGGTGCCGGCGCCGGGCATCCAGGGACGGCAGCGGATCGAGCTCGATGACCTCGCCGTCGATCCGTGCACGCACGAAGCCCTGTGCCCGCAGTTCGCGCAGCGCCTGCTGGTGTTCGCCCTTGCGGGCCTCGACCACGGGGGCGAGCAGCATCAGCCGGGTGCCCTCGGCCAGGCCAAGCACCTGGTCGACCATCTGGCTGACGCTGCGAGCCTCGAGCAGTTCGTCGTGGTCCGGGCAGCGGGGCTGGCCGGCGCGCGCGAACAGCAGGCGCAGGTAGTCGTGGATCTCGGTCACGGTACCGACTGTCGAGCGCGGGTTATGCGAGGTGGATTTCTGTTCGATGGAGATCGCGGGCGACAGGCCCTCGATGTGGTCGATGTCGGGCTTCTCCATGACCGAGAGGAACTGGCGCGCATAGGTCGAGAGCGACTCGACGTATCGTCGCTGGCCCTCGGCGTATATCGTGTCGAACGCCAGCGAGGATTTGCCGGAGCCCGACAGCCCGGTAATCACCGTCAGGCGGTCGCGCGGCAGCTCGACGTCGATGTTCTTCAGGTTGTGGGTCCGTGCGCCACGGATCCGGATCGTCTGCATGTCGCGCCTCTGGATCCCTCGGGTGGGGCGTGGCCGGGGGGTAAACGTCCTATAATACGGGCGCGACGAGAACCGAGGCAAAGGGAGGGGGCTTGGCGGAATCGACGGTGGAACGCGTGCCGCTGACGGCGGCCGAATGGCGCCATACGGCGCTGGTCGCGGGCGTGTTCTCGATGCGCACCTTCGGGCTGTTCCTGCTGCTGCCGGTTCTGGCGCTGTATGCTGCCGACCTGCCGGATGCCACGCCGCTGATGGTGGGGCTGGCGGTCGGCATCTATGGCCTGACCCAGGCGTTGCTGCAGGTGCCTCTCGGCGCGCTTTCCGATCGTGTCGGCCGTCGCCCGGTGGTGGCTGGCGGGCTGGTGGTGTTCGGGCTCGGCGGCGTACTCGCTGCGCTGTCGCCGGGGATCCTCGGTATCGTTGCCGGAAGAGCCCTGCAGGGGGCCGGTGCCATCTCCGGGGCGCTCAGTGCCAGTCTCGCTGACCATACGCGAGACGAGGTGCGCACGCGGGCCATGGCGCTGCTCGGCGCGACCATGGGTCTGTCGTTTATTGGCGCCATGGTGCTGGCGCCGCCGCTCGCGGCCGTGATCGGTATTCGCGGCCTGTTCTGGTTCTCGGCACTGCTGGCGGCGGTGGCCGTGATGGCCGTGCTGGTCGCCCTGCCCGGCGGTGGTCCCAAGGGCGAGTCGGTGGCCCGCGGCGGTTGGCTGGTGGCGCTCGCGGATCGTGGGCTGATGCGGCTGAACTTCGGTGCCTTCATCCTGCATATGGTGTTGACTGCCACCTTCGTGACCTTGCCGGTGATGCTGCGAGATGAGGTGTTGTTGCCGGTCGCTCAGCACGGGCCGCTGTATCTCGGCGCGCTGGTGCTGTCACTGGCGGTGGTGATCCCGATGGTGATTGCCAGCGACGGCCGGCGGGCGCGCCCCGAGCTGCCGATGGTCGCCTTCGGCCTGCTGGCGGCGGGTCAGTTGTGGCTGGCGGCAGGTGGGGCGACGGTGGTCTCGGTGCTCGTGGCCATGACCGTATTCTTCGCCGGCTTCAATTACCTGGAGGCACGCCTGCCGGCGCTGCTGAGCCAGCGCGCCCCGCTGGGGCTTCGTGGTGCGGCGCTCGGGTTGTTCGGCGCGGCACAGTTCCTCGGCGCGTTTTTCGGCGGCGCGCTGGGCGGCGCTGTGCAGGGACAATGGGGGTCGGCCGGGGTGTTCTCGGCGGCGGCATGTGCCGGGGCAGCGGGCGCGCTGCTGCTGCGGGAGCGTCGCCGGGTCTGAGCCTCACCGGGCGATGGGCGCGGGGGTTGGCGAGGCGGCAGGTCGCGTATGGCCGGGAGTTTGCAGCGTTCCCGCCTCGATTCGTCGGGTGTGCCCGGCGAGCGCCTACCGTACAATGTCGGCACGTCAGTTCAGGATCGCCCGCGGCGCCGCCGCCGGGCAGCGCAGGGGAGAGGCTCATGGCACGCGGAATCAACAAGGTCATTCTGGTCGGTAACCTCGGCGCGGATCCCGAAACGCGCTATACGCCGGGCGGTGCGGCCGTCACCAACATCCGCATCGCGACCTCGGAGAGCTGGAAGGACAAGCAGACCGGCGAGCAGCAGGAGCGCACCGAATGGCATCGCGTGGTGTTTTTCGGTCGGCTGGCCGAGATTGCCGCGGAATACTTGCGCAAGGGCTCTCAGGTCTACGTTGAGGGTGCCCTGCGGACCAACAAATGGCAGGGCCAGGACGGGCAGGACCGCTACACCACGGAAGTCATTGCCAACGAGATGCAGATGCTCGGGGGCCGAGGGGGGGGTGACATGGGCGGTGGCCGCGGGGCTTCCGGCGCGCAGTCGGGTCAGCGTGGTGGCGCTCGTCGGGAAGAGCAGGCCGCCGCCGGCAGCGGCGGGAGTGGCCTCGACGACGGCTTCGACGACGAAATCCCCTTTTAGAGGTCGGTGCAGCCCGCCCAGGGATGCTGGTGGGGCAGCCCACTGGTATACTGACAGGTTCGGAATTTACAGGAGTGAGCGCGGCCCGGCCGCAGAGCCCATGCCCAACAAGCTGTATGTGCAGACTTTCGGCTGCCAGATGAACGAGTACGACTCGGACAAGATGGCGGACGTATTGCGCGAATCCCATGGCCTCGAGCTCACCGCCCATCCCGAAGAGGCCGACGTTCTGCTGCTCAACACCTGCTCGGTGCGCGAGAAAGCGCAGGAGAAGGTGTTCTCGCTGCTGGGGCGGTGGCGGGCGTTCAAGGAGGTCCGTCCTGGTACGGTCATCGGCGTGGGCGGCTGCGTCGCAAGCCAGGAGGGCGCGGCCATTCGCGAGCGGGCGCCTTTCGTCGACATGGTGTTCGGGCCGCAGACGCTCCACCGCCTGCCGGCAATGCTCGAGCAGGTCACGGAAGGTCGCGGTGCGGCCATCGATGTCAGTTTTCCCGAGATCGAGAAGTTCGATCGTCTGCCCGAGCCACGGGCCGACGGGCCGACCGCGTTCGTGTCCATCATGGAAGGCTGCAGCAAGTACTGCTCGTTCTGCGTCGTGCCCTACACCCGCGGTGAAGAGGTCAGTCGTCCCTTCGACGACGTCATCGTCGAGGTGGTCCAGCTGGCAGCTCAGGGTGTGCGCGAGGTGACGCTGCTCGGCCAGAACGTCAATGCCTACCGCGGTCCGATGCACGACGGCACACTCGCCGATCTGGCGACGCTCATCCACTACGTCGCCGCCATCGACGGGATCGAGCGCATCCGGTTCACCACCTCGCACCCGGTGGAGTTCACCGATGCCCTGATCCAGGCCTATGCCGACGTCCCGAAGTTGGCAAGCTTCCTGCACCTGCCCGTGCAGAGCGGTTCGGACCGGGTACTGGCGCGCATGAAACGGGGCCATACCGCGATCGAATACAAGCAGAAGATCCGGCGTCTCCGTGAGGCGCGACCCACTCTCTGCATTTCATCGGATTTCATCGTCGGGTTCCCGGGCGAGACCGACGCGGACTTCGCCGCCACCATGGCGCTGATTCGTGACGTCGGCTTCGACCAGTCCTTCAGCTTCGCCTACAGCCCCCGCCCCGGGACGCCGGCGGGCGGTTTTGCCGAGCAGGTCCCCGAGGCGGTGAAAAAACAGCGGCTCGGGTTGTTGCAGGCGCGGGTGACCCAGCAGGCCCAGGCCATCAGTGAAGCCATGATCGGCACCCGCCAGCGGGTCCTGCTGGAGCGGCCCTCGAAGAAAGACCCGCGCCAGCTCGCCGGGCGCACCGAGAATATGCGCTGGGTCAACCTCGACGCCGATCCCGGCTGGCTCGGCGAGTTCGTCGACGTTCAAATCACCGAGGCGCTGCCCAACTCGCTGCGCGGACGTATCGTCGGCCCGCCCGCCCGGCGCGACGTCGCTTGACCGGACGCCCCGATTGAACGCGACCGATACTTCCCGCGACGTGCTGCTCGAACCGGCCGACAACCAGCGACTGGCAAACGTGTGCGGCCAGTTCGATGAACATCTGCGCCAGATCGAGCGGCGCCTCAAGGTCAATATCAGCAACCGCGGTAACCGTTTCCGGGTCAGCGGCAGCGAGGCCGGTGCCGAGACCTGCGAGCAGGTGCTGCAACGACTGTTCGCCTTGAGTGGTGACGAACATATCGACCCGGAGCGCGTCCATATGTGCCTCCAGGAGGCCGGGATGGAGCCGGCCCCGGCGGTGCCGTTGGCCGATGCCGATCCGGCGGTGATTCGCACCCGACGCCGTGCCTTGCGTGGGCGCGGTCAGAATCAGGTCAACTATATCGCCAGCATCCGCAGTCGCGACCTGAGCTTCGGGATTGGTCCGGCCGGGACGGGGAAGACCTATCTGGCGGTGGCCTGCGCCGTCGAGGCGCTGGAGGCCGAGGCGGTGCGTCGCATCGTGCTGGTCCGCCCGGCGGTGGAAGCCGGCGAGCGGCTGGGGTTCCTGCCTGGTGACATGTCGCAGAAGGTCGACCCCTACCTCAGGCCGATGTATGACGCACTCTACGACACCATGGGCTTCGAGCGGGTGGGTCGGCTGATCGAGCGCAACGTCATTGAAGTCGCCCCCCTGGCATTCATGCGCGGGCGCTCGCTCAACGACGCCTTCGTCATCCTCGACGAGGCGCAGAACACCAGCATCGAACAGATGAAGATGTTCCTGACCCGGATTGGGTTCGGCTCCCGGGCTGTGGTGACCGGGGACATCACCCAGACTGATCTGCCGCGGGGCCAGGCCTCGGGGCTGTCGCACGTGATCCGGGTACTCGCCGGCATCGACGACATCGCATTCTGTCACTTCACTGCCCGCGACGTGGTGCGCCATCCGCTGGTACAGACCATCGTGCAGGCCTACGACGCCTTCGCGGCGCAGGAGGCGGCCACGCCTGCGGACACGCCCCCACGGCGGGGCCGCGGCAGCTAGGCGCCGTGGGCCTCGCAGTAGACATCGAGATGGCCGTGACCGCCGGCCGACGTGGTCTGCCGACACGCAGGTGCTTCCGCCACTGGGTCGCGCTCGCTGCGGCAGCCTGTGGCGTGGACCATGGCGAGGTGGCGATCCGGGTGGTCGATGAGCCCGAGGGCGCAGCCCTTAATGGCCAATGGCGGGGACGTCAGGGAGCCACCAATGTGCTGTCTTTCCCGGCGGGTGAGATGCCCGCAGTCGCCGGCCTGACCCCGCACCTCGGGGATCTTGTGCTCTGTGCCCCCGTCGTGTGCGAGGAGGCGCGCGCGCAGGGCAAACCGGTGGCTGAGCATTGGGCTCATCTGGTGGTGCACGGGACGTTGCACCTGCTGGGCCACGACCACGAGCGCCCGGCAGACGCCGAGCGTATGGAGACTCTGGAAGTACGCCTGCTAGGGGGTCTCGGCATTGCCGATCCCTACCAGCAGCGGCTGGCTTCCCCGCTTGCGAGGAGATCCGCGAATCATGAGTGATGACCAACCTCCCAGTACCAGCGGCTCTGCAGGCCGAGGCCTTTGGGCGCGTCTCGCGCGTGCCTGGTCCGGCGAACTGCAGAGCCGTGATGACGTGCTCGCCGTGCTTAGTGAGGCGGGCTACAAGGGACTGCTGGAGCCCGGCGAACAGGCGATGCTGCTGGGCGTGCTCTGCGTCTCCGAGGAGCAGGTCCGCGATGTGATGGTGCCCCGCTCGCAGATGGTTGTGCTGGACCGTGACGCCGAGCCAGCCGAATGGCTCGGCATCATCATTTCTTCCGGTCACTCCCGCTTCCCGGTCATCGGGGAGGACCGCGACGAAGTGCTCGGGATCCTGTTGGCCAAGGATCTGCTGCGGATGTATGCCGACGGCGAGGCGAGCAACGCCGCGGCCTTGAAACTCATGCGCCCGGCCGTGTTCATACCGGAGAGCAAGCGCCTGAACACGCTGCTGAACGAGTTCCGCGAGAGCCACAACCACATGGCGATCGTGGTGGACGAGTACGGCGGAGTGGCCGGCCTGCTCACCATCGAGGATGTGCTCGAGGAGATCGTCGGCGATATCGACGACGAGCATGACCCCGACGAAGACCATGACATCCAGCCTGACGACAAGGGGGGTTTCATCGTGCGCGCATTGACCCGGGTGGAAGATTTCAACGAGCATTTCACCACTCATCTCTCCGATGACGAGTGCGACACCATTGGCGGTCTGGTCATCCAGGTCCTGGGGCGCATGCCCCGTCGTGGCGATACCGTAGAACTGGAGGGCCTTCGGCTGCGCGTCCTGCGCGCGGACCGTCGTCGCGTCGACAGCCTGCACGTCACGCACCTCGCCGCCGACGGCGGCTGAGGCTCCGGCTGGTGGGATCTGCCGTGCCCACGCTGCTGCGCCGTTATCCCGGCTGGCTGGCATTGGCGATGGGCGCGGCGATGCCGCTCGCATTTGCGCCTTTCGGTGTCTGGTGGCTGTCCCCGCTGCTGCTCGCGGGCCTGTTTCTGCTCTGGGATGGCGCTACGCCGCGCGCAGCCGCGCGCCTCGGGCTGGCTTTCGGCTTCGGTCATTTCCTGGCGGGGACGTACTGGATCTACATCAGCATCCATGTGTTCGGCGAGGCGCCGCTGCTGCTCGCGGTCGTGCTGATGCTGCTGGTGGTGCTGATCATGGCCGGCTACTTCGCGGTGCTCGGCTGGTTCAGCGCGCGAGTGGCACCGACAGCCGGCCCGGGGCGCTGGCTGCTGGTGCTGCCGGCGGCCTGGGTGCTGGTGGAGTGGCTGCGCGGCTGGTTGTTCACGGGCTTCGCCTGGCTCGCGCTGGGCTATGCCCAGTCAGACAGCTGGCTGGCCGGATTTGCCCCTGTGTTCGGTGTCTACGGCGCCAGTCTTGCCGTGGCGCTGTCGGCGGGTGCGCTGTGCTGTCTGGCCGCCGGGCGGGGGGTGACGTCGAGGCTGGCGGGAGGCGTGGTGTTGCTGCTGGTCTGGGGTCTGGCGGCGGTGCTCGATCGGGTCAGCTGGACCGAACCGCAGTCCACCGGGCTGGACGTCGCGCTGATCCAGGGCAATGTCTCGCAGGATCTCAAATGGGACCCGGAGCAGTTCGCCGCGACGCTCGAACTCTACGAAACCCTGACCGTCGAGGCGCTGGGTCACGACCTGGTGGTCTGGCCCGAAGCCGCCATTCCGGCACTCGCCCACGAAGTCGCCGGTTACCTGGAACACATTAGATCGCTCGCCGAGGCGTCCGGCAGCGCCGTGATGCTAGGGATCCTGCGCTATGATTTCCGCGACCGGCGCTACGAGAACACCCTGCTGGCCCTCGGCGAGACGCCACAGTTCTATGTCAAGCGCCACCTCGTCCCATTCGGCGAATATTTTCCTGTACCCGCATGGCTGCGCAATTGGCTGAGACTGCTGAGCCTACCCTATACCGACATCTCGGCAGGGGCCGAGGGGCAGCGACCGTTGCGGCTGGCTGGCCAGGTGTTTGCCCCGTCGATCTGCTATGAGGCGTTGTTCGGCGCCAGTCAGCTGGTGTTTCAGCCCGAAGCGACGCTGCTGGTGAACGTCAGCAATGACGCCTGGTTCGGCGACTCGATCGCCCCGCACCAGCACCTGCAGATTGCCCGTCTGCGATCACTGGAAACCGGTCGCTGGATGCTGCGGGCCACCAATACCGGCATTTCTGCGCTGATCGACCCGGCGGGCCGGGTGGTGCAGCGTTCGCCGCAGTTCGAGACTTACGTGCTCAGTGGCCGAGTGGTGGGCCATGAGGGTGCAACCCCCTATGTGACGCTGGGCAACCGCGCCATCCTGCTGTTGGCCGGGATACTGCTGCTGGCTGGCGGGATCGCCACCCGGCGCGGCTGAACACCGCCCGTCCCGCTGCGGTATCCTACCCGGCTATTGTTTCGACCAGCTTCAGGCCAGCACCTTATGCAAGACGCTTACCGTCCCGCCACCGTTGAGCAGGCCGCCCAGGACGACTGGGCGCGCATGCGCTGCTTCGAGGTCGGCGAACAGTCCGACCGCCCGAAATACTACTGCCTGACCATGTTCCCGTATCCGAGCGGGCGTCTGCACATGGGCCATGTCCGGGTCTTCACGATCTCCGATGTCATTGCCCGCCACCGCCGCATGCAAGGCTACAACGTGCTCCAGCCGATGGGCTGGGATGCGTTCGGCATGCCCGCGGAGAACGCGGCCATCGAGCGTGGCGTGGCGCCGGCGAAGTGGACCTATGAGAACATCGACTACATGCGCGGACAGCTCAAGCGCCTGGGCTATGGCTACGACTGGCGCCGTGAACTGACCACCTGCAAGCCCGAGTACTACCGCTGGGAGCAGTGGCTGTTCACCAAGATGTTCGAGCAGGGTCTGGTCTATCGGCGCAATGCCGTGGTGAACTGGGATCCTGTCGACCAGACCGTGCTCGCCAACGAGCAGGTCATCGACGGGCGTGGCTGGCGTTCCGGGGCGCTGGTGGAACGTCGCGAGATTCCGCAGTGGTTCATGAAGATTACCGCCTATGCCGACGAACTGCTCGAGGAACTCGAGCGGATGCCGGGCTGGCCCGAGGCGGTGAAAACCATGCAGCGCAACTGGATCGGGCGCTCCGAAGGGATCGAGCTTGCGTTCGACGTAGCCGACAGCGACCAGCAGCTGCGTGTCTACACCACCCGGCCCGATACCCTGTATGGCGTGACCTACATGGCCGTGGCGGCAGAGCACCCCCTGGCCGTGGCGGCCGCCGCGGGTCAGCCGGAGCTCGAGGCCTTTCTGCGGGAATGCCAGCAGGGCCAGGCGGCAGAGGCCGCGCTGGAGACCCAGGAGAAAAAAGGCCTGCCCCTGGGTGTGGACGCCATCCACCCGCTGACCGGCGAGCGGGTGCCCGTCTGGGTGGCCAACTTCGTGCTCATGGGTTATGGCACCGGCGCGGTCATGGCGGTGCCCGGCCACGACCAGCGTGACTGGGAATTTGCCACCCGCTACGGGCTACCGATCCGCCAGGTGATTCGCCCCACCGATGGCCGCGACATCGACCTGGCCGCAGGCGCCTTTACCGATTACGGCGTGCTGGTGAACTCGGGTGAGCATGACGGCCTGGAGTTCGCGCAGGCCTTCGAGGCGCTGGCCGGGAAATTCGCCGCCGAGGATCGAGGCCATCGCCGCGTCAACTATCGTCTGCGCGACTGGGGGGTCTCGCGTCAACGCTACTGGGGCACCCCCATCCCGATCATCTACTGTGACGACTGTGGTGCCGTGCCCGTCCCTGAGGCCGATCTGCCGGTGGTGCTGCCCGAGGACGTCGAGGTGACCGGTAGCGGTTCACCGCTGAAGAACATTCCGGAGTTCGTCGACTGCAGCTGCCCCAAGTGCGGTAAGCCGGCCCGGCGCGAAACCGACACCTTCGACACCTTCGTGGAGAGCTCCTGGTACTTCGCGCGCTATGCCTGCCCGGACAGCGACACCGCCATGCTCGATGAGCGGGCCGATTACTGGATGCCTGTCGATCAGTACACCGGAGGCATCGAGCACGCCATCCTGCACCTGCTCTACTCGCGCTTTTTCCAGCGGGTGATGCGTGATCTCGGTCTTTCGCAGCACGCCGAGCCGTTCAGCAACCTGCTGACCCAGGGCATGGTGCTCAAGGATGGCGCCAAGATGTCCAAGTCCAAAGGCAACACGGTCGACCCGCAGGCGCTGGTCGAGGAGTTCGGGGCGGATACCGTGCGCCTGTTCATGATGTTCGCCGCACCGCCAGAACAGGCCCTTGAGTGGTCGGACGACGGGGTGCAGGGCGCGTTCCGGTTCCTGCGCCGCCTGTGGCGGCAGGTCGCGGCCCACGTGGCGGCCGGCCCGACCGAACCGCTCGACGTGGCCGTCCTCGATGAGCCGCAGCGCAGCCTGCGCCGGCTGGTGCATCAGACCCTCGCCAAGGTGGATGACGACATCGGTCGGCGACACAGTTTCAACACGGCGATCGCCGCCGTGATGGAGCTGTCCAACGGGGTCAATCGATTTGCCGACGACAGCGCCCAGGGGCGCGCGGTGCGCCACGAGGCGATCGAGGCCATGGTCCTGATGCTCTCGCCGATCGTCCCCCACATCTGTCATGCGCTCTGGCATGCGCTCGGCCACGAGCAGGCGGTTGTCGAGTGTCGCTGGCCCGAGGTGGAGACAGCGGCGCTGACACAGGATACGGTGGAGCTCGTCGTCCAGGTGAACGGCCGGCTGCGCGCGCGTATCGCGGTTGCCGCAGACGTCGACAAGGACACGGCACTCGTCCAGGCGTTGGCCGAGGACAACGTGCAGCGCTTTGTTGGCGCCGCGACCCCTCGCAAGGTGATTCATGTTCCGGGCAAACTGCTCAACATCGTGGTCTGAGGTCAGCAGCGCCCGGCGTCCGCGCCTGGCGCTGGCAGCGGCGCTCCTGGTCGCCACTCTGGCGCTGGCCCTGGCCGGCTGCGGCTTTCAGCTGCGCGGGGTGATTCCGCTGCCGCCCGAGATGGCGGCCACCTATATCGAGACGCCCGACCGCTTCAGCGAACTGCATAACAGCCTGCGTGAGACACTGCGGGCCAACGGGGTGCAGGTGGTCGAGGATCGTCGACAGGCTGACGCGGTCATCCGTATCCGGCAGGACGAGACCGGCGAGCGCGTCCTGTCGGTCTCGGCCCGCAATATCCCTCGCGAATTCGAGGTGTTCTACATCGTCGAGTTCGAGCTGGCTGTCGCCGGCGAGATCCGGCTGGACGACCAGCGCATCGTCCAGACCCGCGCCTACACCTGGCGTGAAACCGAGGTGCTCGGCAAGGCCGAGGAGGGTCGGCGGATCCGTCGCGCCCTGGCTGACGACCTGGCGAGCCGTATGCTGCGCCGTATGAGCTCGGCCACCGAGGCCGGGAGCTGACGGCGGCAGCCGTGGCTGCGGCGAGGCTCACGGTCGTCACCGTCGGCGACCTCCAGGGCCATGCCCTGTGCGAGCTGCTGGCGCGTTACCACACCCGACGTCTCGACATCCCCGCTGGCGCGGCCATTCCAGGCAGCTACTGGAGTGCTCCGGAAGCCGGCCTGGTCGGTGATGCCCTGGCCCTGCGCGCCGATACCCCGGTGCACTCGGCGCTTCATGAGCTTGCGCACCGTGTGTGCATGGATGACGTGCGCCGCCGGCAGCTGGATACGGATGCCGGCGGCAGTGATGAGGAGGAGTGCGCCGTGTGTTACCTGCAGGTGCTGCTGGCCGACTGGCTGCCGGATGTGGGCCGCCTGCGCCTGCTGGCCGACATGGATGTCTGGGGTTACAGCTTTCGCGAGGGCTCGGCTGCGGCGTGGTTTGCCGGCGATGGCAGGGACGCTCGCGCGTGGCTGCTCACACGGGGGCTGATCGATGCCCACGCCCGCCCCACCTGGCGGCTGGCCTGAGCGCGAGATTCAGAGTTTCGTCGGGTTGGGCTGGCCTGGATACATCTGCTCGAATTCGAAGGCCTTGTCGCTCATCGTGAATTCGAGCCTGCGCGGGCCGTCGGCGTGGGCCTTGCCGACGGGCACCCGCCGGTAGAAACACGAGCGATAGCCGACGTGGCAGCTGACGCCGCCGTCGATCTCGACCCGCAGCCAGACGCAGTCCTGATCATCGTCGATGAGCAGCTCCCGCACATGCTGCACCAGCCCGCTCGTCTCCCCCTTGCGCCAGAGGGCCTGGCGGGAGCGGCTGAAGTAGTGTGCCTGACCGGTCTCGATGGTCAGACGCAGGGCCTCGGCATTCATGTAGCCGACCATCAGGAGTTCGCCGGTGGCGACATCCGTGGTGACGGCCGGAATCAGGCCGTGTTCGTCGAAGCGGGGCGCAAGTTCCGTGCCTTCTTCGACCTGTTCCACCGAGCGGCGCTCGGCAAAAGGGGTGCTGGACATGACGGTTCCATCAGGATGTGGACCCCCGATTATACGGCCGCGCGTCGCGGCGGTCATGCCGCGGGGCTGGACAGCATTGTTATACTCATCCAGACCATGGAAATCCTCTTCCACAATACGCTGACGCGCCGCAAGGAACTGTTCGTTCCGCAGAATGCCGCCCGCGTGACGATGTATGTCTGCGGTCCGACGGTCTACAACTTCGCCCACATCGGTAACGCACGCCCGGCAGTGGTCTTCGACGTCCTGGCGCGTCTGCTGCGGTTGTCTTATCCGCTGGTCTACGCCCGCAACATCACCGATGTCGACGACAAGATCAACGCGGCTGCCCGCGAGCGCGGCGAACCGATCGGGGTGATCACCCGCCGCTACACCGCGGCTTATCATGAGGATATGCAGGCACTCGGGGTTCTGCCGCCGGATATCGAGCCGCGGGTTACCGATCATATCGACGACATCATCAGCATGATCGAGCGGCTGCTCGCCGCAGGGCACGCCTACGGTGCGGAGGGCCACGTGCTTTTCCATGTGGCCTCGTTTCCCGAGTACGGGCAGCTGTCCGGGCGGGATCCCGAGGAGCTGCTCGCCGGGGCCCGCGTGGAGGTCGCACCCTACAAGCGCGATCCCGGAGACTTCGTGCTCTGGAAGCCGTCCGATGACACGACCGTCGGCTGGGACAGCCCCTGGGGTCGCGGGCGGCCAGGCTGGCACATCGAATGCTCGAGCATGATCGAGCGGCATCTCGGCGAGACGATCGACATTCACGGGGGCGGTCAGGACCTGATCTTCCCGCATCATGAAAACGAGATTGCCCAGGGCACCTGCGCTCATGGCGGACGGGCGTATTGCCGCTACTGGCTGCACAACGGCTTTTTGAACGTCGATGCCGAGAAAATGTCGAAGTCACTTGGCAATGTGCTGCTGGTCCGCGAACTGCTCACCGAGGCGCCAGGCGAGGTGATTCGCCTGGCGCTGCTGTCCGCGCGCTACCGCGAGCCGCTGGACTGGAACGACGCGCTGCTCGCCGACAGTCGCCGCAAGCTCGATCGCCTGTACGGTGCGCTGCGCGGCGTCACCCCGGGCGAGGCGCCCCCGGCGCCCCCGCCCGAGGTTGTGGCCGCCCTGTGCGACGACCTCAACACGCCGAAGGCGCTGGCCGCCCTGTTCGGACTGGTACGCCAGCTCAACACCGCGGTCGCGGTCGACGAGCGTGCGCGCCTGGCGGCTGAGCTGCGCGCCGGCGCCGCGCTGCTGGGCGTCGGCCAGCAGGACCCTGAGGTCTGGTTCGCCGGTGCCGACAGTGACGGCGGCCCGAGCGAGCAGGAAATCGAGCGCCGGCTGGCAGAACGCACGGCGGCGCGGCAGCGACGGGACTTCGCGGCGGCCGATCGCATCCGCGATGAACTGGCCGCTGCCGGGGTGAACATCGAGGACGGACCCGAGGGGACGCGCTGGCGACGCACGGGTTGAGCCGCGCGGCCGGCGGGTTGTGGTCGGGGGCGTGACGACCGCCCCTGCAGGCGTGACGACGGAGTGTCATGAATAACGAGATCGAACAGGCCCAGCGCGAGCTGGTCGAGGAATTCGCCTTCCTGGAAGACTGGATGGACCGCTACCAGTACATCATCGACATGGGTCGCGAGCTGCCCGAATTCCCGGACGCCTGGCGGACCGAAGAACATCGTGTGCACGGCTGCCAGAGCCAGGTCTGGCTGCACTCGGAACCGCGCGAGGGTCGGCTGCACTTTCAGGCGACCAGCGACTCGGCGATCGTTGCCGGACTGATCGCGCTGCTGATGCGCATTTACAGCGGTCGGCGACCGGAGGAAGTGGTGCATACGCCGCCGGCCTTTGTTGCCGAGCTGGGACTGGACCGCCACCTGAGTCCGACCCGCAGCAACGGCCTGCGCGCCATGCTCGAGCGGATCCGCGCCCAGGCCGCCGCGATGACGGTACCCGGTGGTCACGCCTGAGCCGGCGGATCCCCGCCCGTCGCCAGGCGCGCGCCTGCTGCTGGCGCTGCTGCGCGGCTACCAGCTCGTGATCTCGCCGCTGCTGGGTGGCAATTGCCGTTACCTGCCGACCTGCTCGGAGTATGCTCGCGAAGCGGTGCTGACCCATGGCGCCCTGCGGGGCGGCTGGCTCGCCGGCAGGCGGATCATGCGCTGTCATCCCTGGGGCGGCCACGGGTACGATCCAGTCCCCGGGCGTCGACCCGCTGACCTGAACCATGGAGATCGCTGATGGCTGTCGACAGGAAACTGCTGGAAATCCTCTGCTGCCCGGTGACGCACGCCGAGCTCGAGCCCGCCGCGAGCAGTCTGCTACACATGATCAACCTCAAGATCGAGCAGGGTGCCGTGACCACCCGCGGTGGCGAGGCGCCTGAGGCGCCCTGGGAGGAAGCGCTGGTCACCCGCGATGGACGGCTGGCCTACCCGGTGCGCGCCGGTGTACCCATCCTGTTGGAAAACGAGGCGCTGACCCTCGGCCAGCTGGACGCGAACAGCTGAGCCGCGGCCGGAACCGGTGAAAACCACCGTCGAGCGTATCGGGCCGCAGCTCGAGCGGGAACTGCCCGCCGCTTGGCTGATTGCCGGGGATGAGCCGCTGCTGGTCGCCGAGGCGGCCGATCAGGTTCGCGCGGCAGCGCGCAGCCAGGGCTATACGCAGCGCGAGTTGCATATGATCGAGCGGGGCTTCGACTGGGACGGACTGCGCGCGTCCTCGCAGAATCTCTCGCTGTTCGCCGAGCGGCGGATTGTCGAACTGCGCCTGGCCAGTGCCCGCCCGGGCGAACGCGGTGGGGCGGTGCTTGCCGGGCTGGCGGCCGAGCCCGATCCTGACCGGCTGGTACTGGTCACCGCGCCGAAACTCGATGCGGCCGCGGCGCGCGCCCGCTGGGTCCGGGCGTTCGAAAGCCATGGGGTGTTCGCCCAGGCGTGGCCCGTGGACGCGGCGGCCATGCCCGGCTGGATCGCGGCACGCCTGCGTCGTCAGGGGCTGGCGGCCGATCGTGAGGCCATTGAGCTGCTGGCCAGCCGCTGCGAGGGCAACCTGCTGGCCGCCAGCCAGGAGATCGACAAGCTGGCACTGCTGGCCGCCGGGCAGCGTATTGGTGTCGACCAGGTGCTCGCCTCGGCCGGTGACAGTGCGCGCTTCGACGTGTTCAGGTTGGCCGACGCCGCACTGGCCGGTGATGCGCGCCGGGCGCTGCATGTGCTGGCCGGGCTGCGCCGCGAAGGTGTCGAGCCCGTTCTGATATCATGGAGCCTGATCAAGGAGTTGCGTGCTCTCATCGCGCTGCGTGCGAAACTTGGGAGCTCATCTGCCGTCGATCGTGTGCTGGAGGCCGAACGCATCTGGCCACGGCGACGGCCTCTGTTCCGGAAGGCGTTGCTGAGGTTGACCCCCGACAGACTGGCTGAATTGCAGCAGTTGGCCGCCCGCACCGACCTGGCCATCAAGGGTCAGGCCCCGGGTCAGCCCTGGTCGTTGCTGGCCGAATTCATTCTGGGCCTGACGCTGGCCGACGCACCACTTCCCCAAGCCCGCGAAGCGTTTCTGGCGGGCGTCTGAATGGGTCCAATCGGCATTTTCGGCGGCACCTTCGATCCGATCCATTACGGCCATCTGCGAACCGCCTTCGAGCTGCAGCAGGCCCTGCAACTCTCGGAGATGCGATTCATCCCCTGCGGCGATCCGCCGCATCGGCACCAGCCACTGGCGGATGGCGGGCAACGCCTGGCGATGGTGAGGGCGGCTGTCGAGGGTCAGGAGGGCTTTCTGGTCGATGATCGGGAGTTGCGCCGTGGCGGGCCGTCCTACACGCTCGACACGCTCGCGGCACTGCGCGAGGAGTGGCGCGAGACGCCGCTGTGTCTGGTGATTGGCATGGATGCGTTTCTCAGCCTGCCGCGCTGGCACCGCTGGCGGGAGATCCTGGGTCTTGCCCATGTGGTCGTCGCCCATCGGCCTGGCTGGCGGGCGCCGGATGTGGGGACGCTCGGCGAGCTGCTGGCCGAGCGCGGCACGGCCCGGGTCCGCGACCTGCACACCACCCGCGCCGGGGCCATCTTCGTGCACGCGGTCACCCAGCTCGAGATCTCCTCGACCGAGGTGCGCGCGTTGATTCGTGCCGGGCGTGACCCACGTTTTCTGATGCCGGACCCAGTGCGCCGGATCATTCTGGAGTCGGGCTGTTACGCTGCGACGGAGGATCACTGACCGCATGCAAGGTGAAGAGATCAAGGACCTGGTGGTGGCGGCCCTGGATGACGCCAAGGGCGAGCAGCTGAGCGTGCTCGATGTGCGCGAGCTGACCTCGATCACGGATTGGATGGTGGTTGTCAGCGGACGATCCGACCGCCACGTCAAGGCGCTCTCGGACGCCGTGCTGGAGCGGGCGCGTGCGGCCGACGTGCGACCGATCGGGGTCGAGGGGCAGCGGGGCGGTGAATGGGTCCTGGTGGATTTCGCCGACGTGCTGGTGCACGTGATGCTGCCGCGTGTTCGGGACTTCTACAACCTGGAAAAACTCTGGGAGATCGGCAAGACGGCCGCGGCCGGATCTGCCGACCGGCGTAAGGCCCAGGGTGCCCCACAGGAGCGCTGAATGCGGTTCCGGGTGCTCGCCGTCGGCCCCAGGCAGCCTGGCTGGGTGAACGAGGGCGTCGAGGAATACCGGCGACGGCTGCCTGGTCTGGACCTGGTGGAGCTGCCATTGGCTCGCCGGTCCAAGGCTCAGTCGGCTGTGGCGGCCCGTGACGATGAGGGTCGGCGTCTGTTGGCCCGCCTCGGGGCTCAGGACCATGTCGTGACCCTGGAAGTCGAGGGCACGGCCCATGCGACCGGGGCGCTGGCGCGCCGGGTCGAGACCTGGCTGGGACTCGGGCGGCCGGTCTGCTTCCTGATCGGGGGGCCGGACGGGCTGTCGGCAGAGGTTCGCGCACGCGCGGAGGAGTCCTGGTCGCTGTCGCCGCTGACGCTGCCCCACGGGCTTGCCCGGCTGGTGCTCGCCGAGGCCCTGTACCGGGCCTGGAGTGTGCTCCAGGGCCACCCGTACCACCGCGACTGAGGGCTAGAATCAACCCGCAGGCGGCGTCCGCGATGCCGCCCTTGGCCAGTCTCAGGGAGGAGTGATGTCACAGGGACGCGAACTCGTGCTGGCCTCCGCCTCGCCCCGTCGGCGAGAGCTGCTGGCCGGCCTTGGGGTGATGTTCACGGTCTGTCCGGCGGACATCGACGAGACCCCGCGCGCCAGTGAGCCCGTGGAGTGTTTCGTGGCCCGCATGGCGCGCGAGAAGGCCGGCGCAGTGCTTGGCCGGGGTCTGGCGGGCCCGGTGCTCGCCGCCGACACCATCGTGGTCTGCGATGAGCTGGCGCTCGGTAAGCCGCGTGATCGGGCAGACGCGCTGGCCATGCTCGAGCGTCTGTCTGGCCGCTGGCACCGGGTTCTGAGCGCCGTCTGCCTCGCCGTCGGCGGCGAGATCCACGAGGCCCTGACCAAGACCGAGGTGCGCTTCCGGCCGTTGGCCTGCGGCGAAGCCGCGGCCTACTGGGCCACCGGCGAGCCGTGCGACAAGGCTGGAGCCTATGCCATCCAGGGCCTGGGTGGCTGCCTCGTCCAGGAAATCCGTGGCAGCTACTCCGGCGTGGTCGGCCTGCCGCTGGCAGAGACCCTCGGTCTGTTGCGCGACGCCGGCATTCCCTGCGGCCCGGTGGGGTTGACCGATGCGTGAGGAAATCCTCATCAACGTCACACCGCGGGAGGTGCGCGCCGCACTGGTGGAAAACGGTGTGCTGCAGGAAGTGCTGGTGGAGCGCGCCAGTCGGCGCGGCCTGATCAGCAACATCTACAAGGGCAAGGTGCGTCGCGTACTGCCAGGGATGCAGGCCGCCTTCATCGACATCGGTCTCGAACGCACGGCGTTTCTGCATGAGTCTGACATCTCGCACGGTCCGGACTCTGACAACGGGCCCAGCCTGCAGCCCACCGGAGGGATCCGCGATCTGCTGCATGAGGGCGGTGACATCCTCGTGCAGGTCCTGAAAGACCCGATCGGGACCAAGGGTGCCCGGCTGACCACCTACATCACGCTGCCCTCGCGCTTTCTGGTGTTGATGCCTCGGGGTCAGGGGGTTGGGGTATCCGCGCGGATCGAGGATGAGGAGGAGCGCCAGCGCCTGCGCGGCATCATGGAAACGATTGCCGACCCCACGGGGGGGACGGGGTTCATCGTTCGCACCGCGGCGGAGGGCGCCAGCCTGGATGCCCTGCGGGCCGACATGCTGTTTCTCCAGAAGCTCTGGGATGCGATTCAGGACCGGGCGCGCAACAGTCCACCCGGGCGACTGGTGCACGAAGATCTGCCGCTGTCGCTGCGGGTGCTTCGCGATCTCATGTCGTTAGACATGGAGCGGGTCAGGGTGGACTCCGCCGAGGCCTTCCGGCGGATGCAGGAATTTGCCGGAATGTTTGCGCCGCAGCTGGTGCCCACGATCGAGCACTACGAAGGTGGACGTCCCATCTTCGACCTGCACAACGTCGAGGACGAGATCCAGCGGGCCCTCCATCGACGCGTTCCGCTGAAGTCGGGCGGACATCTGGTGGTCGACCAGACCGAAGCGATGACCACCATCGACGTCAATACTGGCGGCTATGTCGGACACCGGAATCTGGAAGAGACGATTTTCCGGACCAATCTGGAAGCCGCTGTGGCCATCGCGCGGCAGCTGCGTCTGCGCAATCTCGGCGGGATCATCATCATCGACTTCATCGACATGCTGGAGGCCGAGCATCGCCAGCAGGTGATGCAGGCACTCGAGCGTGCCCTGGAGCGCGATCCGGCGCGGACGCAGATCATGGAGGTTTCGGCATTGGGGTTGGTGGAAATGACCCGCAAGCGCACACGCGAGAGCCTGGAACACCTGCTATGCGAGGCCTGTCCAAGCTGCGAAGGCCGTGGTTTCGTCAAGACCGCGGAAACCGTGTGCTACGAGATTTTTCGGGAGATCGTGCGCCAGCATCGGCAGTTCGAATTCCAGGAGTTGATGATCATTGCGCATCAGGATGTGGTCGAACGGCTGTTGGATGAGGAGTCGGCGAGTCTCGCCGAACTCGAAGAATTCACCGGGAAACCGATCCGACTGCAGACCGATGCGATGTATGGCCAGGAACAGTTCGACGTGGTGCTGATGTGAAGCACTGGCTGCGCCGCCTGCTTCGAGGGCTGGCTGTGCTGGGTGCCAGCCTCGTCATCCTGTTGGCCTTGCTCGTCGGGCTGTTCCGTCTGCTCGTGCCGCAGGTGCCGGAGTATCAGGCGGAGCTCGAGGCCTGGGCCACGGAGGCGCTCGGGGTGCCGGTCCGGGTGGGCCGCCTGGATGCCCGCCTGACCCTGCGAGGTCCCGAGCTCACGCTGCTTGACGCCACCGTGGGGGGGCAGGGCAGTGGCATGCTGCCGCTGGTGGCGCGAGAGGTCAGCGTGGTGGTCAGCGTCCCGCGGCTGGTCACCGAGCGCCAGGTCACCGTGTCGCGCGTGCGGCTGGTCGGTGTGGTGGTCGAACTCGCGCGCGTGACCGACGGGCAATGGCTGCTCCAGGGGCAACCGCTGGAACTCAATGATCGGGACGGGCCCGTCGAGCTGCCGGCGCTGCCCGACTTTCGCCTGGACTTTCTGGACGGCGAATTGCGGCTGCAGCCGGGGCCCGAGCTGCCGGTGCAGGTGCTGGGCGACATCCAGCTGACGCTCGCCCGCGACGGCGGCCGCGTGAGCCTCGACCTGCGCGCGACCCCGCCCGAGGCCCTGGGATCGCGCATCGAATTCGCGGCCGAGGCCACACCCGGCGAGGGGGTACTGGACCTGGCGCGTCTGGCGCGCATGCCCTGGCGCGCCTTCATCGATCTGCGCGAGACCGATCTGGAGGCCTGGCGTGCGTTGCTGCCAGGCGATTGGCCGCTGCCCACGGCCGGTTTCGGCGGGCTGCGCCTGTGGCTGGCTGCGGTCGGCGACCAGCCGCTGGAGGCCAGCGCCGAGCTGGATCTGCGCGGGCTGGCGCCGCCGCCCAGTGCGCTCCCGGCCCCGCTGACCATGGCCTACGAGCAGCTGAGTGGCCGCTTCGAGTGGCGGCGCCATGACACCGGGTGGACCGCCGCCGGCGCCCGGCTGCGGGTGCAGCGTGGCGGGCGCGGCTGGCCGGAAGCTGATTTTCGGCTGGAGGTCGAGGGCCGCATGGGCGAGCGCCTCAGGCTGGCCTTCGACGGCGGATTCCTGCGGCTCGAGGACCTGCTGCCGGCGGTGGCGTGGCTGCCGGCGGGTGACTGGCGCGAGCGCCTGCTGGCGATGGCGCCGGCAGGGGATGTCGAGACCCTCGAGCTGTCGCTGGATGTGGCGCCCGACGCTGAGCCGGGCTATGCGTTGAGCGGGCGGGTACGCGGCCTTCAGATCACCGCGATCGAGGACTGGCCAGGGGTCAGTGGCCTGGGTGGAGGCTTCCGTGCCGACGAGACCGGTGGCCGTTTCCAGCTCGCCGGCGAGGGCTTTGTCTTCGAGCGTCGTCCCAGCTTTGCGGGTCCGGTGTCGCTGGGGCGGGTGGAAGGTCTGGTCGTGTGGCGCCGCAGCCCCGCCGGCTGGCGGGTGGTGGGCGACGATCTCCGGCTCTCCGGGGTCGATCTCACCGCTCGCGGCGACTTCGAACTGCTGCTCGACGAGGCCGGCGCCGAAGTCGATGTCCGCGCCGAGGTGATTCGCGCCGAACTCGGGCCGGCGGCGACGCGGTTTCTGCCGGTCGGTCACATGCCGCCGCCGGCCATGCGCTGGCTGCGCCGGGGGTTTCCCGAGGGCGAGCTCACGCGCGGTCGCTTCGAGCTCTCAGGCCGGCCGCGAGACTTTCCATTTGAAGACGGCAGCGGCCACTTTCTCGCGACCGGTGAGGTGAGCGGGCTGACACTGGACTACGCCGATGGCTGGCCGGTGGTGACCGATCTCTCGGGCCGGGTCCGGTTTGAGCGTGAAACCCTGACAGGCGAAGTCTTCGGTGGTGTGATCTCCGCCAGCCCGCTGCTGCGCGGCGAGATGGCCATCGACAACCTGCGCCGGCCGACACTGACCGTCAGCGGTGAGGTCGATAGCAGTGTCGACCGGCTGCTCGCGTTCCTGCGCCAGTCACCCGCGGCACGGGCGCTGGGTGAGCCGGTATTCGCTGCCCGCGGCAGCGGTGCCGCGCGCACGCAAGTGGACCTGACCCTGCCGCTGTTCGACCTGCGGCAGCACCGCTGGCGGGGTGAGGTCGCGCTTGATAATGCCCGCGTGGGCTACGGTGATCTGCCGGCTGAAATCGTCGGTTTGCGCGGACGACTTCTGCTCGATACAGGCGAAGTCCGCAGCGACGACCTGGTAGGCACACTGTTCGGCGAGGTGTTCACGGCGGAACTCTCGCCAGCACCCGAAGGCCACTATCACACTGCGCTGCGTGCGCGTGGCCGACTGGGCCCGCGCGGCCTCACTACGCTTGTCGGCGAGCCTTTGGCCAGCCGCACGCGCGGTGTGGCTGAATGGTCATTGTCGGGCTGGTTCCCGGAACGCCAGCCCGATGGCAGCAGGGCGCCACTGCGGTTCGCGCTTGACTCGCCATTGACCGGGCTGGAGGTTGATCTGCCCGTACCGGCGGGCAAGCCGGCCGGGGAGCCGCTCCCGCTCGAGCTGGTGGCGACGCTGCTGCCCGCCAGGGGGCTGTCGTTGGCCGGTGGTCTCGGCCGCGAGGCGCGCTGGCTGCTGGAGCTTGCCGATTCGCCGGCCGGGTGGCAGCTGACGCAGGGCAGTCTGCGGCTTGGCGGGGGCACCCCGCTGCTGCCGCTGCACGAGGGTCTTGCCATCGATGGCACGATCGCAGAACTCCAGGTCGACGCCTGGCTCGCGCTGGCCGCCACTTTGGCCCGTGAGACCGGGGGTATGGCCCTCCAGCGGGTGGAACTCACCGCCGAGACGGCCTATGGCCTGGGTCAGCGCATCCCCGATCTGACGCTGCTGCTCGAACGTGGGCTCGAGGAATGGCGTCTGCGGCTGGACAGCGAGGCTGTCGCCGGTGATGTTCGGGTGCCCTTCGATATGGCGGGTGACGCGGCGCTGGTCATGGACATGCAGCGCCTGAAGATCGCCGGGCAGGGGCCGCTGGCCGAGCCCGTGGTCGATCAGGCGGTGGCGAGACGCGCCGAGCCCGATCCTCGGACGTTGCCACGCATGCGCATTCGTGCCGAGGACTTCGTGCTCGCAGGGATGGCCTTCGGGCAGCTGGATGCGCAACTCGACAGGGTTCCCGGCGGACTGTCTGCCAGCCGTCTCCAGAGCAGCGCACCAAGCTTCGACGTCAATGGCACGGGACACTGGCTGGCCGATGACTCCGGCAGTCGCACCGCCCTGGATTTCGTTTTCGAGAGCACGGATCTCGCCGCTGCGTTGCAGGCCATGCGCTTCGAGCCGGTCATGAGCGCCAACGCGGGTCGGGTCGATGCCGAGTTGCACTGGCAGGGCGGGCCGACTTCGGCGGCCTGGCGTGACAGCCTGGGTGGGCGTATTTCAGTCAGCCTGCAGAACGGCCGACTCAGCGAGGTGGAGCCGGGCGCCGGTCGAGTGGTCGGGTTGATGAGCCTGTCGGCGTTGCCTCGACGCCTCGCGCTGGACTTTCGGGACGTGTTTGGCAAAGGTCTCGGCTTTGACCGCATCGAGGGCGACTTCCGGCTGATCGATGGCGATGCCTACACGGACAACCTGCGCCTGCGCGGTCCGACCGCCGACATCGCGCTACTGGGGAGGACCGGGCTGGCCCGTCGCGACTATGCTCAGCAGGCTTTGGTGACCGCCGATGTGGGCATGGCGCTGCCGGCGGTGGGCGGACTGCTCGCCGGGCCCGGTGTCGCCGCCGCCATCCTGGTTTTCCAGGAACTGTTCCGCCAGCCCATGCGCGGCATGGGTCAGGCGGCCTACTGTGTGTCGGGCCCCTGGGAGGCGCCCCAGGTCCAGCGGTTGACGCAGACCATGATGGAAGAGGGTCACGTCTGCATCGACCTGCCCACGGATTGGGAGCAGGCGCGCGCGCGTGGGGAGTGAGTCGTGGTCGGCGCTGGGGTTGGACGGCCAGCGCCGGGTCGCGGAGAATGCAGTTTCAGGGAGATGCCCGTCATCCGTCGGGCGTAGCGAAATGACAGGGAAGGAACGAGTGTGTCTGCACAGCCGCTGACCATTGCCACCGCGCGCCTGCTGGCGCCGGGCAGTCTTGATCTGGACCGGCTCCAGGGGGCGCTCGGTCAGCTCATGGCCCGCCGTCTGGACTACGCCGAATTCTATTTCCAGAGCGCACGGCACGAGTCGTGGAGCCTCGAGGACGGGATCGTCAAGGAGGGTAGCCACAGCATCGACCAGGGCGTGGGCGTGCGTGCCGTGACCGGTGAGCGCACCGGCTTCGCCTATTCCGACGTGATCACCGGGGAGGCCCTGCGGGCGGCCGCGAATGCTGCCGGGGCCATTGCGCGCAGTGGCGGCGAGGGCCGTGTCCAGGCCTGGCGCCGGGGCGATCAGCAGGCGCTATACGCCGAGGCTGATCCGCTGACCAGTCTGCCCGACGCCGACAAGATCGCGTGTCTGCTCCAGATCGACCAGGCCACCCGCGGGATGGATCCGCGTGTACGCCAGGTGATGGCCAGTCTGGCGGCCGTGCACGAGGTGATTCTGGTGGTGGCCAGTGATGGAACACTCGCCGCCGACGTCCGACCGCTGGTGCGCTTGAACGTCTCGGTGATCGTCGAGCAGGGTGGGCGTCGCGAGCAGGCCTCGAGCGGCGGGGGCGGGCGTTTCGACCTGGCCGAGTTGATCGGCGGCGAGCGGCCGCTGAGCTTCGCGCGCGAAGCGGTCCGGCAGGCCACCCTCAATCTGGAAGCCGTGCCCGCACCGGCCGGCACCATGCCTGTGGTGCTCGGTAATGGCTGGCCTGGCGTGTTGCTGCATGAGGCGATTGGCCATGGTCTCGAAGGCGACTTCAACCGCAAGGGCACTTCCGCCTTCAGTGGCCGGGTGGGTCAGCGGGTGGCAGCGGCCGGCTGCACCGTGGTCGACGACGGGACGCTGCCGCAGCGGCGTGGATCGCTGTCCGTCGACGACGAGGGCACGCCGTCCAGCTGCACCGTGCTGATTGAGGACGGCCACCTGGCCGGCTACATGCAGGACAAACTGAATGCGCGGCTCATGGGTGAGCGTTGCACGGGTAACGGTCGTCGCGAGTCCTTTGCGCACCTGCCCATGCCGCGCATGACCAATACCTATATGTTGCCGGGTCACCGTGAGCCGGAAGAGATCATCGCCTCGGTTCAGCGCGGGCTGTACGCCTGTAACTTCGGTGGCGGCCAGGTGGACATCACCTCCGGGAAGTTCGTGTTCTCGGCCAACGAAGCCTATCTGATCGAGAACGGACGTCTTGGGGCGCCGGTGAAGGGGGCGACACTGATCGGGAACGGGCCCGACGTACTGACGCGGGTGAGCATGGTGGGCAACGATCTCGCGCTCGATCAGGGCATCGGGGTCTGCGGCAAGGAAGGGCAGTCCGTCCCGGTAGGCGTCGGACAGCCCACCCTGCGGATCGATGCGCTCACGGTCGGCGGCACCGCCTGAGCGGCCGCTGAGGTCGCGCCGCGCGCGGCTGTGCTAGATTGCGCCCATGTGGCTCTCCAAACCGGTCTACGAGGCGCTGCCGTTCTATTACCTGCTGGCCGGCGCTGCGCTGCTGGGCGCTTCGGTCTACCTTGACGAGGGGGTCTGGCAGGTCGCCTGCATCGTCTCAGGGCTGGCCGGCCTGCTGGCTGGGCTCGTGGTGTGGCTGAAACGCCGGGACTACCGACGCCGGCATGCACGGGGCCCGGGCGGACCACTGGACGACGAGCTCCGTTAGTCGCCACTGCCTTCGGCGGTGCGCGGCAACGACGTGTCGTCTTCCGGATCAACCTCGAGTTCATGCTCGGCGAGCAGATCCTCGTCCTCGTCCGCAGGATCTGCCGAGTCGCTGTCGCGCAGATCTTCGTAGACGAGCGTGTGTTCGCCGATCTGGATCCTGTCGCCGTGGCGCAGCCGTCGCCGCTTGAGGCGGTTGCCTTCGAGGTACACGCCATTGGTGCTGTTGAGGTCCTCGAGGACACTTTCACCGTCACGGGTCAGAATCTGGGCATGGTGACGGCTGACGAAGCGGCTCTGCAGTTGCAGTTCGTTGTCTGGTGTCCGGCCGATGATGATGCGACCGTCCTGCAGTTCGCGTGTGGCGACCTGCCGGTCCTGGTGGAGGATGCGCAGCCGCGACAGGGCGAAGCTGCCCGTGTCGTCGCGGCCGTCATCGACCGCACTGAGCGCCGGACGCTTGCGGGCGCTGACCAGGGGTGGATGTTCGTGCCACTGAAGCTCTGTCAGCGCCGCCTCGATCTCTGCCGTGTCCACCGCGTCGCGATCGTCAGCAAAGGCGCAGAGCATGGCGGTATCGCAGAGGGTATTCACCAGGCGTGGGGTCCCGCGGGTCTGCCGGTAGATCAGGGGGAAGGTGTCCTCGGTGAACAGTTCCCGCTCGGCCGCTCCGGCCACAGCCAGACGATGGCGGATGTACTCGCGGGTCTCTTCACGGTTCAGCGGGCCGAGATGGAAGCGCAGCCGCACGCGTTGCGCCAGCTGTTCCAGATTGGGTGAATCGAGTTTGTCCTTGAGTTCAGGCTGGCCTGCCAGGATGATCCTGAGCACTTTTTCTTTCTGTGTTTCCACCCCGGAGAGCAGACGCAATTCCTCCAGCACCTTGGGGCTCAGGTTCTGCGCCTCGTCGATAATCAGCAACACCTTCTTGCCTGAGGCGTAGAGTTCGATCAGGTGGGTGTTCAGGGTGTCGAGCAGTTCGGCCTTCTGCATCTGGAACGGCCGGAAACCGAACTCGACGAGAATGGCCTGGAGGAACTCCACCGGCGAAACCTGGGTCTGGGCGACGTGCGCCAGGGCGACGTCTTCGGGCAGGTCCGAAATGAACGACTGGATGAGGGTGGTCTTGCCCGAACCGATCTCACCGGTGATGACCACGAAGCCGTCGGTCAGCCACATGATCGAGTCCATGTACGCCCGTGCCCGGGCGTGCTGGCGGCTGGCATACAGGAACTGCGGGTCCGGGCTCAGCCGGAACGGCGGTTCGTTCAGCTTGAAATGCTCGCCGTACATGTCCACACCGGTTGCTGCCAATGCCTTCGAGAGTAAACCATCCCCCGGCCGGTTTCGAGTGACCGCATCGCGACTGCCGGGCTCAGTCCTCCCGTTCGGCCAGGGCGCGGAGGCGTTCCAGGCGCGCTGGCAAGGCCGCTCGCTCGGCACAGACCACCGTGGCATGGCCTATCTTGCGGCGGGGCCGCGGGTGTTTCCCATAGTCATGAAAATGACAGCCCTCGATCGCGAGCACCGCGGCACGCTCCGGCAGGCGCCCGAGGAAGTTGACCATGGCGGCATACCCACGCGCCGAGGTGTCGCCCAAGGGCAGATCGAGAATACCACGCAGGTGATTTTCGAACTGTGAGGTGACGGCGCCCTCAAGGGTCCAGTGCCCGGAGTTGTGCACTCGTGGGGCCATCTCGTTGGCCAGCAGCCGCCCATCGACGACGAAGAACTCCACCGTCAGCACGCCCGCGTAATCGAAGTGCTCGAGCAGACGATCAAGGCAGCGCTCCGCCTCCCGCTGCAGGGCCGGCCGCTCCACCGGCGCGAGGCTGTAATCGAGGATACCCTGCCAGTGCACGTTGCGCGTCAGCGGATAGTGGCGCCTTTCGCCGCGGCGGTTGCGCACACCGATCAGCGAGACTTCCTCGTCGAACGGTGCGAAGGCCTCCAGGATCATCGCACCGCGGCCGAGGGCTTCCCAGGCGCCGCGGAGCTCGTCGCGCTGGCGAATGAAGCGCTGGCCGCGTCCATCGTAGCCCAGCCGGCGAGTCTTCAGCACTGCCGGCAGGCCGAGCGCCTCGGCCGCTGCCAACAGCTGCTCCAGCGACTCTACCGCTCGCCAGGCCACGGTCTCGATTCCCAGCGCGTTGAACAGGGTTTTCTCGAGCAATCGATCCTGCGCCGTCGCCAGGGCATCGAGCGGCGGCAACAGCAGGGTGGTCGCTGCGACCCTGGCGGCAGCCTCCCGCGGCAGGTTCTCGACATCGAAAGTCACGATTTCGCAGCGCTCGGCGAGGGTCGCCAGCAGTGCTGGATCGTCGATGTCGCCGAGTAGCGAGGGGGCCACCTGGGCGCCCGGGCTGTGGTCGTCGCGATCCAGGAACAGGATGTGCTCGCCCAGCGGTATGCCGGCCAGGGCCATCATCCGGCCGAGTTGGCCAGCGCCGACGATGCCGACGGTCATGTCCGCGCAGGATCCGGCCGCGCCAGCACCGCGTCGGTCTGCGCCTGCCGGTAGGCCTCCAGCGCCTCGCTCAGTCGCGCGTCCGAGAGTGCCAGAATCGCCGCCGCGAGCAGGGCGGCGTTGGTGGCGCCCGCCGCGCCGATCGCGAGCGTCCCCACCGGTACACCTGCAGGCATCTGCGCGATCGACAGCAGGGAGTCGATGCCGTTGAGTGCGCGGGACTTCACCGGCACGCCGAGCACAGGCAGCGAGGTCTTCGCCGCGGCCATGCCAGGCAGGTGCGCCGCCCCGCCCGCGCCGGCAATGATGACCTGCAGGCCGCGCGCGCGGGCCTGCTCGCAGTATTCGAACAGCAAATCCGGCGTGCGGTGCGCCGATACCACGCGCGTTTCGTGGGCGATGCCGAGACGCTCGAGCGTCTCGCTGGCGTTGCGCATCGTCTCCCAGTCGGAGACCGAACCCATGATGATGCCGATCCGGGGTGTCATCGCAGCAGTTTACCAGCCCACCAGGGCCCGTGCTCAGCCGTCGGCCGCGAGCAGGCGTCGGAGTTCCCGGAACAGCTGGCGTCGTGCATGGCTGGCCCGGGCCGCATCCGCGCGCGCGGCGGCCCGCAGCAGCTGCCGCAGGGCTTGTGGCTCGGTCTTGGGGTGCTCGGTGATAAACTCGCCGAGCGCCGGGTCGCCTTCCTCGAGCAGCCGATCGCGCCAGCGTTCGGCCTGGTGATCGAGTGCGACGATGGCGCGGTGAGCCTGCTCCCGGGCCGCCAGGGCCGCGCGTATTGGTTCGACATCAATGCGGCGCATGAGCTTGCCAATCAGCTGTCGCTGGCGACGCAGGCCGCCATGGGCATGGATGCGGCGGGCGAGTGCGATGGCCTCGCGCAGCTCCTCGGGCAGCGGCAGCTCCGCGAGCTCACCCGGCGGCAGGCTCAGCAGGGACTCGCCCAGTGTCTGCAACGCCTCGGCCTCGCGCTTGGCGGCAGACTTGCTTGGCCGTTCCGCCGATCCCGGCGCTGCCTGTGAGGTGTCCTTGTCGCTCATCGCGCTGCCGTCAGCGTGTCGCGGAGGACGGCAAGCAGATGTGCCACCTCGGCGGCCGTCTGGCGATGGGTGAGGCTGATGCGCAGGGCACCGGCCTGTGGGTCGACCCCGCAGGCGACCAGCGTGCGCGGGGCATAGAAGTGGCCGTGGCGGATGTTGATTCGGGCGTGGCCCAGCGCCGCAACCACCTCGGCTGGTGGCAGATCCTCGACGGTGAAGCTGACGATCGGCAGGCGCTGCGGTCCCGGTGTCCTGTCCCCCAATATGCGCACCCCGGGCAGGTGGGCCAGCCCCTCCAGCAGTTGCCGGGTCAGCAGGCGTTCCGCCTGAACCACCCGCTTGAAGCCATCCATCAGGCAGCCGTCCCCCAAGCTGCGGAAATACGCCGGCAGGCTGCGGCAGGCATGGACCAGTTCGCCAGCCACACCGCCGGGTTCGAAGCGCGCGGGCAGGGCGTCCTGCGTATGAAATTCATGGCTGGTGTTGGGCAAGCCTGCAAGCAGACCCTCGCGGGCGTAGAGCGCCGCGCAATGGGGGCCGAAGACCTTGTAGGCGCTCCACGCGTAAAAGTCGACTTCCCAGTCGTAGACGGCCATGGCCGCATGCGGCGCGTAAGCCACCCCGTCGACGCAGACCAGCGCGCCTGCCGCGTGCGCCAGGCGCGTGATGTCCGCGATGGGCAGCACGCTGCCGGTGACATTGCTCGCATGAGTGATGCAGAGCAGGCGCACCGGCTGCTCGAGCATCGCCGCGAGCACATCCAGCTGCGGGACACCGGTGGCCGGGTCGAGGGGCCAGGTCTCCACGCGAACGCCATGCTGGGCCAGGCGCAGCCAGGGGGTCAGGTTGGCGACATGCTCGGCACCGCTGACGATGATTCGTTCGCCAGCCTGAAATGTCGGCGCCAGTGCCTGGGCCAGCACTTCCATCAACTGGGTGGTGGAAGTGCCGAGGACAAGTTCGCTGGCCTGGGGGCGGCGGCGGCCATCTGCCTGGCATAGTGTCGCCAGTGCCTGACGGCCCTCTTCCACGGCCTCGGCCGCGGCCGAGGCCAGGCTATTGTGTCGGCCTGCCAGCAGTGGCCAGCGCTCCAGATAGTCACTCAGATCCGCGACCACACTGCGCAGTGGCGGCGTGCCGCCTGCGTTATCCATCAGCAGCCAGTCGCACGCCACGACTGGCGGCAGTGGCGAGGCGTCGGTGTGGGGCGGATGGGCGGTGCTGGCCATCGACATCCAGGCGTTGGTGACAGATTCCCGTGGAGGGCGGAGGATAGCATCCGCCGGCTCCGGACCGGCGGCGTAGAATAGCGACTTTTTGCGCGGGGATACCATGGACACGGAAGCGCGGTTGGCGGAACTCTCGGCAGTGGCGGAGCAGGCCGTGGCACACGCCCGCGCGCTCGGCGCGGACCAGGCCGAGGCGGGTGCGAGCCTGGAGCAGGGCCTTTCGGTGACAGTGCGTCTCGGGGAGATCGAGACCCTTGAGCATCAGCAGGACCGTGGTCTCGGCGTGACGGTGTACTGCGGCGGACGCAAAGGCAGCGCGTCCACGGCGGATCTGTCGTCCTCTGCCGTCCAGGAGACGGTGGCCAAGGCCTGCTCGATCGCGCGGCTGACCGCGGTGGACGAGTGTGCAGGGCTGGCCGATGCCGCGTTGATGGCCACTGCGTTCCCCGATCTCGGCCTCTTTCATCCTTGGGCGCTGACGCCCGAGGCGGCGGCAGAGATGGCGCTGGCCTGCGAGGCGGCGGCGCTCGGCACGGACCCGCGCCTGCGAAATTCCGAGGGTGCAACGGTCCACACGGGCGGTGGCGTGCGGGTGTATGCCAACAGCCATGGGTTCTGTGCCGGGATACCCAGCAGTTATCACACCCTCTCCTGTGTGGTGCTGGCCGGGGAAGACCAGGCCATGGAGCGCGATTACTGGTATTCGGCGGATCGTGACTGGCGCCGGCTGGCCAGCGCCGAGGAGGTGGGGCAGGAGGCCGGGCGGCGCGCCGTGCGGCGTTTGGGCGCGCGCCGGGTCGACACCTGTGAGGTGCCAGTGCTGTTCGCTCCTGAGGTGGCCCGAGGCGTATTCGGCCACCTCGTGGCGGGGCTGCGAGGGACGGCTCAGTATCGCCAGGCGTCGTTTCTGCTCGATGCGGTGGGCCAGCGGGTGTTTCCGGACTGGCTGCGGATCGAGGAACAGCCGCATCTGCCGGGCGCCCTGGGCAGCGCTGCCTGGGATAACGAGGGCGTGGCCACCCGCTCGCGTGCCCTGGTCGACGGTGGCGAGATCCAGGGCTACCTCCTCTCCAGCTATTCCGCCCGCAAGCTCGGGTTGCAGACCACGGCGAACGCCGGTGGCGTGCACAACCTGCTCGTCGAGCCCTCCGGGGGGGACCAGCCTGCGCTGCTCGAGCAGATGTCGCGTGGCCTGTTGGTCACGGAACTGATGGGTCAGGGGGTGAACATCGTCACCGGCGATTATTCGCGGGGTGCGGCGGGATTCTGGGTGGAGGACGGCGAGCTGGCCTGGCCCGTGAGCGAGATCACCATCGCCGGGACCCTGCCCGAGATGTTTGCCGGGGTTTTGGCGACGGGCAGTGACGTCGACGCGCGTGGCGTCATCCGCTGTGGCAGTCTGTTGCTCGAGCGCATGACCGTGGCCGGTCACTGAGCCCACGGTAGCGCTGACGCCAGGCGATGCTCAGTCGACGGTCGGGGTGTCGCCAACCAGTTCGGCGAGAGTGATGTCGCCGAAATGCTCGAGGAGGGCCTCGTCGGCTTCCTGCCAGAGCTCCAGTGCGCGTGCAGACCAGCGGTCGCGCAGGCGCGGCAGGACGCTGTCCTTCCCGCGAACCGCCCGCAATATCTCCACCAGACGGATGCTCTCCAGCGCGCGCGCCGGCATGAGCCGACCGTCCGCCGTCTCGACCAGCAGGCCGGCCCCGTGCAGCGCCCCCAGCACCGGCGCCAGGCTTTCCTGAGGAAGCCCGAAGCGTGTCGCCAGGGTGGTGGGGCGCCAGGTCTGCTCGGGGGCAAGGAAATCCCGGCCCACGAGGAGCATGACGGCGAGACCGGCGTGCTCCCGGGAGAGTGCGGAGAGATCGGGATGGCGGCGGCCGTCGCGCAGGTGCTCAGGGTGTTGGACATAGTAGGCGAGCTGCGCACCGAGGAGCAGGATCAACCAGCTGACGTACAGCCAGATCAGCGCAAGGATGACGATCGCAAACGAGGAGTAGATTGCGGAGATGCGGGTCGACTGGGCCACGACGTCAGCAAAGATCGAGCTCGCGGTGACCCAGGTGACTGCCGCGAAGATACCGCCGGTCAGCGCGGGAAAAAATCTTACGCGGGTGTTCGGCAGCAGCACATTGAGGAACGTGAACACAGCGATCAGCAGTGCATAGGGCGTGATCCAGCCGAGGACCGCCAGGATCGATCCCAACGGCTCCACGGCCATCAGCCGCTGCAACACGGCGACGCTGGAGAGCGTGGCGACCAGGCCGAGGGCCAGCGCCATCATCAGCGGGCCCAGGAGCATGGCGGACAGGTAGCCGCTGATCTTGTGCACCAGGCTGCGCGCCGAGTCCACCTGCCAGATGTAGTTCATGCTTTCCTCGACCTTCTGCACCATCGAGACGACGACGAAGACCAGGAAGACCAGGCCGACCCCGCCGAGCAGCGCACCCTGGAGATTATCGACAAAGCCGATCAGCTCGGCGGTGAGTTCCGCGCTCTGCTCCTCGCCGATGGGCGCGAGGAAGCTT
This sequence comes from Gammaproteobacteria bacterium, assembly GCA_003567475.1. Taxonomy (GTDB): domain Bacteria; phylum Pseudomonadota; class Gammaproteobacteria; order Steroidobacterales; family PWYM01; genus PWYM01. The sequence continues at coordinate 41,944 of PWZL01000026.1, forward strand.
TTCAGCAACGGCTCCAGTTGACGGTGGACGCCGACGCCCTTGAGCAGGGAAAAGCTGAACGCCAGCAGGGGAACCAGCGACAGCAGCGTGGTGTACACCAGACTCATGGCCCGGAGCGTGAGCTGGCCGGCAATGATGTCTCGACCGAGCGCCTGGGAGAAGCGGGCGACCATCACCAGCGCGCGCAAGGGCCGAGTCTGCGCCGCGTCGGGGCTCCAGATCAGTGTGCTCAGGCGACGGTGCAGGGTGGACAGCATGCCGGATCAGGTCTCGGCCCGGCCCGTGATCAGCTGCATCGCCTGGCGGTATTTCGCCGCCGTGGCTGTGACCACCGCCGTGGGCAGGCGTGGGCCGGGCGGGCGCTTGTTCCAGTCCAGGGTTTCGAGATGGTCGCGCACGTACTGCTTGTCGAAGCTTGGGGGCGAGAGGCCCGGCTGGTAACTGTCACGCGGCCAGAAGCGCGATGAGTCGGGCGTCAGCGCTTCGTCGATCAGGACCAGTCCGTCGCGCGCATCCCAGGCGAATTCGAACTTGGTATCGGCGATCATCAGCCCGGCCTTGGCCACAGTGGCCACCGCGAACTCATACAGGGCGATGGCCGTTTCGCGGACGCGTGTGGCCTGCGTCCTGCCCACCAGGTCGGCCATGTGCGCGAAACTGATGTTTTCGTCGTGCTCACCCTGGGCGGCTTTTGTGGCGGGGGTGAACAGCGTCTCGGGAAGCCGACCTGCCAGCGGCAGTCCCGCCGGCAGGCGAATGCCGCAGACTGCGCCGTCCTGCTGGTACTCCTTCCAGCCCGAGCCGATCAGATAACCGCGGACGACGGCTTCCACGGGCATCGGTGCCAGCCGCCGCACGACGACGGCCCGTCCGGAAATCTGGCGGCGCTCTTCGGGGTCGGTGACATAGGCTTCAGGCCGCTCGCCGGTGAGGTGGTTGGGAACAATGTGCTGCGTCCGCTCGAACCAGTAATTCGAAATCGCCGTGAGCATGCGCCCCTTGCCGGGAATCGGGTCAGGCAGAACGACGTCGAAGGCGGAAAGCCGGTCGCTGGCGACGATCAGCAAACGCGCCTCGTCGATGGCATAGAGATCGCGAACCTTGCCACGACCAATGAGCGGCAGGCTCTGGAGCTGGGATTCGAAGACGGCGTCGTCAGCCATGGCAGGTTTGTTCATCGTTGCCCTAAACACCGCATAATACATGCCAGCAGGGCAGCCCTCATCGGTGGATCGCGCAGGACATGGACGGAGCACTTGGCGCATGAAATGGGCTGGCAAGCTGACCGGTGCGGCGCTCGGGCTGGTTGCCGGTGGGCCGATCGGAAGTCTGATCGGCGCACTGATCGGGCATCAATTCGATCGTGGCCTGTTCCGTGGGCGGAGCGAGGCACGCCCTCGGCTCGATGCGGCGACCGAGTCGCTGCTGTTTCGTGCGGGTTTCGGGGTGATGGGATGTCTCGCGAAGGCCGACGGCCGAGTCTCTGAGGCCGAGATTCGCGCCGCGCGCAGCATCATGCACGAGATGCAGCTCAGCCCGCCGCAGATCCGCCAGGCGATCGAGCACTTCTCCGCAGGGAAGCAGCCCGGCTATCCCTTGTCGAGTGTTCTTGAAGAATTGCGGCGCCGCATCGCCGGTAACCGCCAGCTGTCGAGGAGCTTCGTCGAGCTGCAGATCGGCATGCTGATCCGCTCGGGCGGGGTCGGCCGCGCACAGCGTCCGGTGCTTTGGGAGATCGCGAGTTCGCTGGGTGTCGGGCGGGTTGAACTGGCGCAGCTGGAGGCCTCGCTCGAGGCCCGCAGCGGCCGGGGGCCCCGTCGTCGTGATGCCGCCGGAGAGATCACCGCAGCCTACGCTTCACTGGGCGTCGCACCGGAGGCGTCTGACGAAGAGCTCAAGGTGGCCTACCGGCGCTTGATGAACCGCCATCATCCGGACAAGCTTGCGGCGCGCGGCGAGCCCGTTGCGCGCCAAGAGGCGGCGAAGGAGAAAACCCGGGAGGTCCGGGCAGCCTACGAGCGGATCTGCCGGCACCGTGGCATCCGCTGAGTCCGGTGGGCGGGCGCAGCCAGCGGCGCATCAGGAGGCCGCGGGCGGCGGGTCAAACGCGTCGGCGGGGCGGCTCGCGTCGCGCGTTGTAGACCACGATGGTCTTGCCGCTGGCCGACACCAGGCCCTGTTCTTCCAGTACCTTGAGAACGCGACCAGCCATCTCTCTGGAACAGCCGACCAGGCGGCTGAGCTCCTGACGCGATACCTTGATCTGCATCCCGTCGGGATGGGTCATGGCGTCGGGCTCGTTGCACAGATCCATGATGGCATGGGCCACCCGCCCAGTGACATCGACGAAAGCCAGGTCCCCCAGCTTGCGGTTGGTCCGGTCCAGCCGCACCGCCAGTTGTGTGGCCAGTTCGAAGACGATCGCAGGGTGCTCCGTGGCGATCTGGCGAAAGCGCGGATAGGTCATTTCCGCGATTTCGCTTTCCGTACGGGTCCGCACCCAGGCGCTGCGCTGGGGCTGATCGTGGAACAGGCCCATCTCACCAAAGAACTGCCCCTTGTTCAGGTAGGCGAGCACCATCTCGTTACCATCTTCGTCCTCGATCATGACCTCGACCGAGCCATCGACGATGTAATACAGCGTGTCGGGCAGATCTCCCGCGTGAATCATCACTGTCTTCTGCGGCACCGTGCGAATGCGGCAGTAGCTAAGGAATTTATTGATGGCGGGGACGTCGCTAAGCGGTTTGGCGGCATCTGGCATGTTGTTATGGCCCCTGCGGTGAGTTAACAGAATGCGTTGTTAGTACAATCTTGGCCATAGTGCAAGCGCGGAACGCACGTTCCGGCGGTTTGCGGCCCTGATTTCACGATTTGGCAGGGTGGCGTGCGGACCGACCGGTCAGATCCGGTAGGCGGTTGCGGTCATGACGCGCGCCGCCATGCGCATGGCCCGTCGGATCGCCCAGGGCAGCCTGCGGGCCCCTGCGGCGCGCGCGGCATCGCCGTGCTCGGCTTCATCAAGCGCCATTGCGCGCAGGATCAGGCGACTGCGCTGGTCGCTCTCTGGCAGGCGACGCATGTGGCCTTCCAGATGTTCGACCACCTGCCGTTCAGTCTCTTCAACGAAGCCGAGGCTCAGCCGGTCACCGGCGGCCGCCGCGGCGGCGCCCACGGTGAAGGCGCCCACATACCAGAGCGGGTCGAGGCGGCTGGGTCGTGCGCCGATCTCCTCCAGGCGCTCCCGGCACCAGGCGAGATGATCACCCTCTTCGCGCGCGGCGCGCGCCAGATGTTCCGCCGTTGCCTCGTCGCGGGCGAGCAGCGCCTGACCATGATAAAGGGCCTGCGCCGCGACCTCCCCGGCATGATTGACCCGCATCAGCCCTGCGACATGCGCGCGCTCGGCATCGTCCAGCGGAGCCTCCGGCGTTTCGGCGGCTGGATTGACGCGGGAGGATAGGGCCGGCACGGCGAGCGTGCGCAACAGATTGTCCGCGCCGGCGAGCAGGCGGTCCAGCGGGGTCAGTTGGCGGGTAGGCATAGGGGCCAGTCCAGAGGGTTTACGGGTCGACCGGGTAGAATGTACCATCCGCGCGCCCAGCCGGGAATGTGGACGCTCGCGCCAGCGGGCGCCTTGACGGAGATCCTGCGCCCGCGGCATCGGCTTGCGTGGGGTGGTTCCCGCTGAACGCCTGGAGTCAGCATGGTGAATGTGTGGAGTTTTTCGCAGTTTGCGGGCCCGCGTCGGCCAACTGCGCTGGTCGTCGCGCTGCTGGGTATGGTCGCGTTTACGGCCTCCGTGAGCGCTGAGGAAGACGCCGATGAGCGCGCCAGCGGTTGGTCGGGCACCGCCCGCCTGGGGTACCTCTCGACCAGCGGCAATTCGGAGACCGACAATCTCAACGCCCGGCTGACCGCAGAATACGCCTCGGGCGCCTGGCTTCATCGCGGTATTGCCGCGGGCGTCGGTGCCCGTGAGGATAACCGTACGACCGCCGAGGCGTATGAGCTGGGTCTGCGCACGACCTATGACTTCAACGATTTCGACTTCATGTTCGGGCGGGTCAACTGGCGCAAGGACAAGTTCAGCGGCTTTGATCAGCAGTTCAGCCAGTCGGTGGGTTATGGCCGCAGGCTCATCAACCAGCCGCGCCAGCACCTGAACGTGGAGGTCGGCGTCGGTGCCCGTCAGGCCCGCCAGCGCGATGGCAATCGTGTCAACGAGGCGATTCTGCGCTTCGGCAGCGATTATGAGTTTCGTTTCAACGATGTGGCCGCGTTCAATTTCGACCTGTCGATCGAAAGCGGCGCGGACAATACCTTCACCGAGGCCATCGGCGCGTTCAGGACCAAGCTCTTGGGCCGGCTCGCGACCGTCGTGTCCTATACCGTGCGAAACAACTCCGAGGTACCGGACGGCACCACCCGTACCGATACATTTACCTCCATCGCCCTCGAATACACCTTCTAGCCGTCGCCGACTGTGAGCTGTCCGGCAAGCCGGCGATAGTTGCTTGCGCCCGGGTGTGAAAGAGGGTATCCTTTCCGGCTTTTCGACGGGTAAGAATCTTTACTCAGGAACCCGTTTTCCGAGGATCCGGCACATGAAGACCTTTTCGGCCAAGTCCCACGAGGTGCATCGCGACTGGTATGTCGTGGATGCCAATGGCAAGACCCTCGGGCGGCTGGCGACACAGATTGCCACGCGACTCAAAGGCAAGCACAAGCCTGAGTACACGCCTCACGTGGATACCGGCGACTACATCGTCGTCATCAATGCTGACAAGATCCGGGTCACGGGCAACAAGCTCAAGGACAAGGCGTATTACCGCCATACCGGTTACATCGGCAATATGAAGTCGATCACACTCGAAAAGCAGCTGCAGAAAGCCCCCGAGCGGGTGCTGGAGGCTGCGGTGCAGGGCATGATGCCGAAAAACCCCCTCGGGCGGCAGATGCTCAAGAAGCTTCGGGTATTTCCCGGCCCGAGCCATCCGCATGCAGCCCAGCAGCCGATCGCTCTCGACATCTAACGGTCAACACGGATATCTGAAACCATGACCCAGACAGTTCCCTACGGCACCGGCCGCCGCAAAACCTCGACGGCGAGAGTGTTTCTTCGGCCCGGCACCGGCAACATCACGGTCAACGCCAAGCCGCTGGATGAGTTTTTCGGACGCAAGACTGCGCAGATGATCGTGCGCCAGCCTCTGGAACTCACCGATATGACCGCAAAATTCGATGTCGCGGTGACAGTGATCGGCGGCGGTACCACCGGCCAGGCCGGCGCGATTCGGCATGGCATCACCCGAGCCCTGATGGAATACGATGAGACCCTCCGGCCGAGTCTTCGCCGCGCCGGTTTTGTCACCCGGGATGCGCGTGAGGTGGAGCGCAAGAAGGTGGGTCTGCGCAAGGCGCGGCGCGCCGTGCAGTTCTCCAAGCGCTGAGTTCGCGACAGCATCGCCAGGTTTTGGGGGATCGTCTAGTGGTAGGACATCGGACTCTGACTCCGAGAACCTAGGTTCGAATCCTAGTCCCCCAGCCAATTCCGTCCGGTCGTCCGGGCGAAAAAGCCCGCACTATCCCGGTCGCGGGCTTTTTTTTGGCTGCCAACCTTGCCCGCTTACGCGGACTTGTGTGGTTCGAGGCGCTCTACCCCCCGTGGCGTAGCGATCAGCAGCATGTCTGCCGGCCGTCGGGTGAACAGGCCGACGGTGACCACGCCTGCCAACTGATTCAGTCGGCGCTCCATTTCGGCGGCGTTCACCAGATCAAGGCCATGCACGTCGAGAATCTCGTTACCGTTGTCGGTGACGAAGCCCTGGCGCCATTCGGGTCGGCCGCCGAACTTCACCAGCTCTCGGGAGACGTATGCGCGGGCCATGGGAATCACTTCCACCGGCAGCGGGAACTCCCCGAGGACGCCATGCACCTTGCTCTCGTCAACAATACAGACGAAGCGCCGTGAGGCGGCAGCGATGATTTTTTCGCGGGTCAGTGCGCCCCCGCCCCCCTTGATCAGATGACCCTGACGGGTGGCCTCATCGGCACCGTCAACATAGAGATCGAGGTCGCCGCTCTCGTTCAGTGTCTGCGGCTCGAGTCCTATGCCGCGAAGCCGCTCAGTGGAGGCTTCCGAGCTGGACACCACACCGCCAAGCTTCGGCTGCATGCGGCCCAGCAGATCGATGAAATGATTCACGGTGGAGCCGGTGCCGATCCCGAGCGTCATCCCCTCGCGGAGTTCATCCAGCGCTGCACGCGCCGCGGCCTGCTTCAGCTGATCCTGGTCCATTGTCTGTCCTGTGTCCATTGGATACGAAAATGCCCGCGCGAGGCGGGCATTTCCTGATGCGCCCCAGGCGCCGCGCACGGCGCCTGGGATCCAGCCTCCAGTTCAACCTCAAGCGGTCACTTTTTTGCTGACCTTCTTGCGTGTTGCAGGCTTCTTCCTGGCTACTTTTTTCTTCGATGCCGGCTTCTTCGCCACTTTCTTCTTGGCGACCTTTTTCTTGGAAGCCTTTTTCTTGGCGACTTTTTTCTTCGCTACTTTCTTTTTGGCGACCTTTTTCTTCGAAGCTTTTTTCTTCGCCACCTTCTTTTTTGCCACTTTCTTCTTGGCGACTTTCTTCTTCGCCACTTTCTTTTTAGCGACTTTTTTCTTGGCGACTTTCTTTTTTGCTACTTTCTTTTTAGCGACTTTTTTCTTGGTGGCGGTTTTCTTGCTGACCTTCTTGGCGACTTTCTTCGCTACTTTCTTGGCGGTCTTTTTAGCCGTTGCCGCTCTTGCAGCGATCTTCTTGCTGACTTTCTTCTTGGTCGACGTTTTCTTCTTCGAAGCAGGTTTCTTAGCCATGGGTAGTCTCCGTGTCTGACGTATCAGGTGTGTCCACGATCGAGTATAACCCAAAAGACCTAAATTTCCAGAGACTTAACGCATCGAACGACGATGATGTGAACACCATCGCATAGTGCTTCGGGTGACTATGTTTCGCAGTGCTTGCCTGGTCTTCTGCCATGGGCGGCAAGGTGCTTTACTCGAGTGCGAGGACAAGCTGCCACTGCGCTTCGGTGATCGGCATTACCGACAGGCGATTACCGCGTTGAACAAGCGGAAAACCCCTTAATTTGCCGTCTGAAAGCGCTTTGAGCTCTTTCAGGCTGATGGTTCGATCCAGCTTCCGCTGGAACCGGATATCGACCATGTACCAGCGTGGTTTATCGGGGCTGCTCTTGGGGTCGAAGTGCTTGTCGTCAGGGTCGAACGCCGTGTGATCAACATAGCCCTCACGTATGACCTCGGCGATGCCGACGATGCCGGGCACTTCGCAGTTGGAGTGATAGAAGAACACCAGGTCTCCCTTGCGCATGTCGTCGCGAAGCATGTTTCTCGCCTGGTAGTTGCGTACGCCGTCCCAGTGCGTGCGACCTCCGGGCTCGCGGGCGAGATCGTCGATGCTGAATACGTCGGGTTCGGATTTCATGAGCCAGTAAGCCACGTGGTCGTCCTCGTTTCGGTTCGTCAGTCAAATCGCATGATGCCGGACTCGGTCACGATGGCGGCAAGAGGAATATCCCAAGGCGCACGCTCCAGTCGCTGGACCTCCTGGAAGCCGAACGCGACACCCACGATCAGTGGACGCCGCCAGCACCGGCGATACCGGAGATAGGCAAAATGCCGGTCGAAGTACCCGGCACCCATGCCGAGTCGCGTCCCGGTAGAGTCGTACGCCACCACGGGCGCCAGCACCAGGTCCATCTTTGATGCTGGGCGTCGGGGGGCCTTGGGGCCAGGCTCGGCGATGCGATAACGGTTGCCGGTGAGCGGTTCATCGGGGTGCCAGTCGACGAAGCACATATGCCCGCGTCGGCCCTCGAGTCTCGGCAGGCTGAGGGTCCGACCGGTCGCGACCAGCTGGCGTAGCAACGCCGTGATGTCGGCTTCGCCATCGAACGGCAGATAGGCGCCAATGCGCCTGAAGCGGCCCCTGAGCAGGCGCCGGAGTTGTCGGCGCAGGGCGGCCTCCCGGTATCGGCGCTCGTGCCGCGGCAGGGCGCGCCGGCGTTGGCGCAATGTCCGTCTCAGGGCAGCACGGTCAGCCACGACCGATGAGCTCCCGTAAGGATAAGAGGCGCCTCCCGCCTGTGCCGTCGCAGACCATCACTCTCGAACCAGAGCGGAAGGTGGGGTAAGCCGTGGCAGCGCAGGCTTGCCGCCCAAGGCGGATCTGCACAAGACTGCCGACAGAGCACAACCCCAATATCGTGAATTAGGGTCGAAAGACTTCCAGGCCTGCGTCGAACACCGCAGGAGGCGCCAATTTGATCGTGAGCCACAGCAGGAGCAATCAAAATTCCAGCTGACGGCCTTTCTGTACGGCAACTTCCACGCGTTCCCGCATGGTTTTGAGCCGGTTGCCAAGGCTAAGTTCAATCTCCTCATCGCGACTGTGTGCCTTGATGAGCTCGTTGGCCATGTTCAGTGCAGCCATGACTGCAATCCGGTCGAGGCCGATGACCTTGCCGCTGTCCCGGATCTCACGCATCTTGCTGTTGAGCATGGCCGCCGAGTTGAGCAGGTCCGTGCGCGCGTCGACCGGACAGGCAATCTGGTACTCCTTCTCAAGAATCCTTACGCTGACCTGAGTCATGTTCTCGCTCATGAGCCCTGCTCCAGTGCCTTGAGCCTGCCGATCATCGCCTCGACCCGTGCCCGAACCTGCTCGTTCTTCTGCAGCAGGCTGGCACGTTCGTTGATCAGCGCTTCCTGCCGCTGGCGTAGCGAACGGTTCTCCTCCTTGAGCTGACCGCAGATCACCACGAGTTCATCGACCCGGCGTTCGAGTCGCTCGAGCTCGATTTCAAACGGATGTCTGGCGCGTTCGCTACCCATGGCGGCGACTATAGAGCCGGGCGCCGAGCAGGGTCAACAAACCGTGCTGCAGCCCGGTGATAGAATCAGTGCATCGATGTGCGAGCGCGGCGTCGACAACAGCTCAGGCGCGTGAGGAATTGCCGGATGGGTTACGAGGAACTGGCTGAGGTCCTGTCGCGGGCAGGCGCGCAGTCCGAGGTGTCGGAGCTGCATGGCAGCCTCTGCGCACGCCTGTGCATGCGCGGTGAGTCCGCCCTTGCCGGCTGGCTCGACGAAGGGCTTGCCGGCAGTGATCAAGCCAACGCAGCACGTACCGATGCCGCCCGTCAGCTGGCTGGGCTGCATGAGCAGACCTGGGCCACGCTCGCCGGGGGTGACATGGGAGTGGTAGTGCTGCTGCCCGACGATGCCGCCTCGCTCGAGTTGCGTGCCCGCGCGCTCGGACTCTGGTGCCTCGGGTTTCTGCACGGGCTGGCCAGTAGCGGGGTCCCGGAGCCTCAGCGCCTGAAAGACGAACACGGGGCGGCTCACGTGGCGGAGTTCATCGAGGACCTCGCGGAGATTTCCCGGGTGGGATTCGATGCCGAAGACGAGGCGGGCCTGGAGCAGGCCGAGGCGGCCTATGCCGAGTTGGTCGAGTTCCTTCGCGCGGGCGTGTTGATCAGTTTCGAGGAGCTCTCCGGGCTCCGGGCGGCGGTGGCGCCGGCACACCGCAGGCCGTCCTCCTGAAGGTCCGGCAGACGGCAGGGAGCAGTCATGAAGCCACAGGAATTCGCGCGACGTCGGCGGCAGCTGTCACGCATGATCGGCAAGGGCGGCGTCGCTGTCCTCGCCGCCGCCCCCGTGCGCATGCGCAATCGCGATACCGAGTATCCGTATCGCCAGGACAGTGATTTCTATTACCTCACCGGATTCAATGAGCCGGAGGCGGTGGCCGTGCTGGTCCCCGGCCGCGCTCAGGCCGAATACATCGTGTTCTGCAGGGAGCGGGATCCCGCGCGTGAGGCCTGGGACGGGCCGAGACTGGGTCCAGAGGGTGTGATCGGCGACCTTGGGGCCGACGATGCCTTCCCGATAGAAGACATCGACGACATTCTGCCGGGTCTGCTTGAGTCCTGTGAACGCGTCTACCACACCATGGGCGCTCATCCGGAGTTCGACGCGCGGGTCATCGGCTGGGTCAATGCGTTGCGCGAGCGTGGTCCCGATACGCACGCGCCCCAGGAGTTCGTCTCCCTGGACCATCTGCTGCACGACATGCGGCTATACAAGAGCCGTGCGGAGCAGGCGGCCATGCGTCGCGCGGCCCGTATCGGCGTCGCCGCCCACCTGCGGGCGATGCGTGCGGTCAGACCGGGCATGATGGAGTACGAGGTCGAGGCGGAATTTCTGCATGAATTTCGCCGCCATGGGGCGGTACCGTCTTATCCTCCTATCGTCGGCGGGGGCAACAACGCCTGTACATTGCACTATATCGCCAACGCCGCCCGCCTGGCAGATGGCGATCTGCTGCTGATCGATGCGGGTTGCGAGCTCGAGCATTACGCCTGCGACATCACGCGCACGTTCCCGGTCAGTGGACGGTTCAGCGACGCGCAGCGCGCGATCTACGACATCGTGCTCGAGGCCCATGATGCAGCCATTGCCGCGGTCGCGCCTGGCCGGCACTGGAACGAGCCGCATGACGCGGCGGTCCGGGTGATCACCCGGGGGCTTCGCGGTCTCGGGCTGCTGGACGGCCGGCTGACCACGCTGATCAAAGAGCAGGCGTACCGTCGCTATTTCATGCACAAGACGGGTCATTGGCTGGGCATGGATGTCCATGACGTCGGCGACTACCGTGTCGGCGACGTGGCCAGGATGCTCGAGCCAGGCATGGTCATGACCATCGAGCCGGGCATCTACATTCCGCGGGGTCTTCGCGGCGTGCCGAAACGCTGGCAGGGGATTGGCGTGCGTATCGAGGATGACATTCTGGTCACGCGCAACGGCTGCGAGGTGTTGACGGCCGGTGTGCCGGTAGAGGCGCAGGCGATCGAAGCACTGATGGCCGCGCAGGCGGCGGCATGAAGACGGGCGGCGCTGCGGCCTGGGCAGCCGACGTCATCATTGTTGGCGGCGGGCCTGTCGGCCTTGCGCTAGGTGCCCTGCTGGGACGCAGCGGGCATCATCGGGTGCTGCTGCTGGATGCACGCGCCGCTTTTCCTGTGCCGGAGGGGGTCGACCCGCGGGTCTACGCGCTGTCACGCGCCAGTCAGTCCCTGCTGGAGCGCTGCGGTGCCTGGGAGGCGCTGGCCCCTCGCCATGCCTGGCCCTACCTGCGTATGGAAGTCTGGGACGGCGCCAGGCCGCGCCATCCGGCGAGCACGCTGGTGTTTGATGCCGCTGAGCTCGACCAGCCGGATCTCGGTCATATTGTCGAAAACGCACGCCTCGAGCAGGCGCTGCGTGAGTCGGCCCTCGCCTGTGACACAGTCAGGCTACGCAGCGGCACCCGTGTGGAAGCGCTCGAGCTCGCGGCTGCGGGCGCCGTGGTGGTCACGGCCGAGGGAGAGCGTCTGCAGGCCGGTCTCGTGGTGGCCGCTGATGGTGCCGGCTCGCGATTGCGCGCGCTGGCCGGTATCGAGGTGCAGCAACGCGACTACCAGCAGCGTGCGATCGTGACCCATGTCACGACGGAACAGCCGCACGGCCAGACGGCCTGGCAAAGGTTTCTTCCCACCGGGCCCGTGGCCCTGCTGCCGCTGGGTGACGGCCGCTGCTCGGTGGTCTGGTCCGCAGACGACGGACTCGCCGATGAGTTGCTGGCGATGTCCGACGACAGCTTTGCGACAGCATTGGGCGAGGCGACCGAATATGCGCTGGGGACCTTGAGTGCGCCGGAGCCGCGCATCGCCCTGCCGCTCAGGCGGTTGCATGCCCGGACCTATACCGCACGACGTTTCGTGCTGATGGGTGATGCCGCGCATGTCGTCCACCCGCTCGCCGGCCAGGGGGTCAACCTGGGGCTGGCCGACGCCGCGATGCTGGCTGACTGCCTCGACGCTGATGCCGACCCGGGTGAGCGGCGTGGGCTGCGCCGCTACGAACGCACCCGCAAGACGGACAACCTCGCCACGCTCGCCGGCATGGATGCGCTGCAACGGATCTTTGCCCTGCGCCGCGAGCCGATGGCCGGTCTGCGGGCAGGTGGCCTCGGGCTGGTGCAGCGCGCCAGGCCGCTCAAGCGGCGGCTGATGCGACGCGCGCTGGGTGTCTGAGACGCCGGTACTGACCACGCAGCCGCGTGGTCGCGCGATATACTCGGCCGCCTTGTCATTCTGTGGTGGAGCATGAAAAACCGACACCTGCTGGGTCTCGTCCTGGCGCTGGCGCTGACCGGCCTGGCGGTGTTTGGCTATAAGGTGATGGTCCTCGGCTTTCCGATGGCACCCGAGCAGGTGGCAGACACCTGGACGATCGAGGCGGCAGTGTCGTTTGATGGCGGTCCGGGTTCGGTGCGGGCGACGCTGTTCGTCCCCACGCTGATGCCAGGCTACGCCTTGCTCGAAGAGAATTTCATTTCCCGCGGATTCGGCTTCAGCACTCAGCTCGCGCCCGGCGGGCGCGAGGCCGAGTGGACAGTCCGTCGGGCCCCGGGACGCCAGGTGCTGTATTACCGGGCGGTGGTTTATCGCGATGCCTTGCGGCGAGGTGAGGACACTGCCCCCGAGTTCCCGCCACCGCCTGTGCTGGATGAGCCATTTGCTACCGCGATGCGGGTGCTGGTCGACGATGCCCGCGAACGTTCAGCGGATTCGGTGAGCCTGGCCGCGGCCTTGATCCGGCGCCTGAACGAGCCGGTGCCGGACCAGAACGCCGAATTGTTCCGAAGCAGTGCGCGCACCGACACCGAGCTGGCACAGACCATCAGCACGCTGCTCGCCGGTGCGCGTATCCCGGCGAGGGTGGTGCGCGGTGTCCTGTTGCAGGACCAGGCACGGGATGCCGCCATCGTGCCGTGGCTGGAGCTCTACGACGGCAACGAGTGGGTGTTCCTGAATCCCCGTACCGGTGAACGCAACCTGCCGCCGAACTACCTCGCCTGGTGGCGCGGCGCGCGTCCGCTGCTACATGTCGAGGGCGGCAGCAATGCCGCGGTGAATCTGTCCGTGCGGCGAAACCCTGTCGATGCGATGCTGCTGGCCGAGGGGCGCGCCGATCAGCGCGGCAGTCGGTTGGTGGAGTTCTCGCCTCTGGCCCTGCCGGTTCAGACCCAGGCGGTCTACTCGTTCCTGTTATTGATTCCGGTCGGTGCCCTGGTCATCGGTATCCTGCGTAACGTCATCGGTTTCAAGACTTTCGGCACCTTCATGCCCGTCCTCATCGCGCTGGCGTTCAAGGAGACGCAACTGCTTGCCGGACTGATATTGTTCACCCTGATCGTCAGCCTGGGGCTGCTGGTAAGGTTTTACCTGGAACACCTCCGCCTGCTGCTTGTGCCCAGACTCTCGGCGGTACTGATCGTCGTCGTTTTGCTGATGTTGGCGGTCAGCATTCTCGCACACCGGCTGGGTTTCGAGACCGGCCTCTCGGTCGCCCTGTTCCCGATGGTCATTCTCGCGATGACGATCGAGCGCATGTCCATCGTCTGGGAGGAACGCGGCGCGGGCGAAGCGATTCAGCAGGGGCTTGGAAGCCTCGCCGTGGCGAGTCTGGCCTACCTGGTCATGGGCATCACGCTGGTTCAGCATCTGGTGTTCGTCTTCCCCGAACTGCTGTTGCTGATCCTGGCGGCGATGCTGCTGCTCGGGCGGTACACAGGCTACCGACTGCTGGAACTGCGACGCTTTCGTGCCTTCGCCGATGACCGGTCCCGTTCATGATGACGTTGTGGCGACAGTTGCGTCGGCAGGGGGTGCTCGGGCTCAACGCCCGCAACGGCGAGTTCATCCTGCCCACGAACGACCGGCGTCATTACCCGCTGGTTGACGACAAGCTGCGCACCAAGGCACTGGCGTCCCAGGCCGGCATGCCGGTACCGGAGCTCTACGGCGTTATCGAGACTGAGCACGATATCGGGCGCCTGGGGGTGATGCTCGAGCCGTACGAGACCTTCGTGATCAAACCGGCCCAGGGCAGTGGTGGCGACGGGATTATTGTGGTGGTTGGCCGCACCCGGCGGCGCGAGCTGACGTTCCGTCAGGTGTCTGGCGCGCTGATCACGCTCGCGGACCTGCAACATCACGTGTCCAACATGCTTAACGGCCAGTTCAGTCTCGGCGGCCATCCCGACCGTGCCATGGTCGAGTACTGTGTCGGCTTTGATCCCGTCTTCGAGAATATCAGCCACGAGGGCGTGCCCGACATCCGAGTGATTGTCTATCGTGGCGTGCCGGTGATGGCCATGGTGCGGCTGCCGACGCGCCAGTCCGGCGGCAAGGCAAACCTGCATCAGGGTGCTGTCGGCGCCGGCGTCGACATGCCGACCGGCCGGACCCTCTCGGGGGTGATCGGCAACGAGGTCATCGACGAGCATCCCGACACGGGAATGCCCATTGCAGGGATCGCAGTGCCGCAATGGGACGTGATCCTCGCCTCCTCGGCCCGCGCTGCAGACATCACCGGACTGGGGTATCTTGGCGTCGACATGGTGCTGGACAGGAAACATGGACCCCTCATGCTGGAACTCAACGCCCGGCCTGGGCTCAACATTCAGCTTGCCAACCGCCGCGGCCTGAGGCTGCGGCTCGAACAGGTCGATCGCGCGCTGGCTGGCCGTGGTGATGTCACTGCGCGGGTGGCCTTTGCACGCGAGCATTTCGCCCATGAGCCCCAGGGCTGAGCGACGGCTCTTGCGGGTCTGCGTCTTCTGCGGCTCGCAGGCAGGGCGGCGGCCGGCCTATCTCAAGGCGGCCGAGACGTTGGGTGAATTACTCGCCGCCAGCGGGATCGGGGTGGTTTACGGCGGTGGCCGGGTCGGGTTGATGGGGGCGCTCGCCGACAGCGCCCTGGCGGCCGGTGGGGAAGTGATCGGGGTCATTCCCCGTGGGCTGCTCGAGCGGGAAGTCGGCCACCCTCGCCTGACAAGGCTCGAGGTTGTCGACTCCATGCATCAGCGCAAAGCCCGCATGGCCGAGCTCGCCGATGGCTTCATCGCGCTGCCTGGAGGCTACGGGACGCTGGAGGAGCTGTTCGAGGCACTGACCTGGTGCCAACTGGGTATTCAGGCCAAGCCCTGCGGTCTGCTCAACATCGAAGGTTATTTCGACGGCCTGCAGCTGCAGCTCGAGCGCAGCGTGGACGACGGCCTGCTGCGACCCTTGCATGCGGGCCTGTTGTTGATCGACACCGAGGTCGCGGGCCTGCTGGAGCGCCTCGAGGCCATGGAGCTGCCGACGCTTCGCCGTTGGCTGGCGCCGGCGCAGACGTGACGGTCAGCGGCTGATCGGCCAGGGGTTCAGCGGTCCTCACGTGCGGCGTAATGGCTGATCACGTAATCCTCGACCATCTGCTGGAACTCGGCGGCAATGTTGTCACCCTTCAGCGTCAGTGCCCGTTCGCCGTCCACGTAGACAGGGGCCACCGGCCGCTCGCCGGTGCCCGGCAGGCTGATGCCGATGTTCGCATGTCGGCTCTCGCCGGGCCCGTTCACCACACAGCCCATCACCGCCACAGTCATCTCTTCCACGCCGGCGTGACGCTGACGCCACTGCGGCATGCGGTGGCGGATGTGCGACTGGATCTGCTGGGCGAGCTCCTGGAAATAACTGCTGGTGGTGCGCCCGCAACCCGGGCAGGCGATCACCATGGGCGTGAAGGCGCGAATACCCATCGTCTGCAGGATCTCCTGGGCGACGATGACCTCCTGGGTCCGGTCGCCGCCAGGTTCCGGCGTGAGCGAGATGCGGATGGTGTCGCCGATCCCCTGCTGGAGCAGCACCGCCAGCGCCGCGGTCGAGGCAACAATGCCTTTGGAGCCCATGCCCGCCTCGGTGAGACCGAGATGCAGTGGGTAGCGGCAGCGCTTGGCGAGGTCCGTATACACGGCGATCAGGTCCTGCACGCCACTCATCTTGCAGGAGATGACAATCCGGTCAGAGGGCAGGCCGAGGGCTTCGGCGCGCGCCGCACTGTTGAGCGCCGAGGTGATCAACGCCTCGTGCATCACGGCGTTGACGTCGCGCGGCTTCGCCGCCTTGGCGTTCTCGTCCATCAGTGCGGTCAGCAGTGCCTGGTCCAGGCTGCCCCAGTTGACACCGATCCGCACCGGCTTGTCGTAGCGGCAGGCAACATCGATCATCGCGGCGAACTGCGGGTCTTTCTTGGCGCCGCGACCAACATTGCCGGGGTTGATCCGGTACTTGGCCAACGCCTCGGCACAGGCAGGATGCTCGGTCAGTAACTTGTGTCCGTTGAAATGAAAGTCGCCGACCAGCGGGACGACGACGCCGAGGCCCTCAAGCCGATCGCGGATATGTGGCACGGCAGCGGCCGCCTCAGCCGTATTGACGGTGACCCGGACGATCTCCGACCCGGCACGGGCCAGCTCGCGGACCTGCTGCACGGTGGCCTCGATATCTGCGGTATCCGTGTTGGTCATGGACTGCACCACGACCGGCGCCGCGCCGCCGACCGTGACTCGCCCGACGCGGACTGGCAAGGATGTTCTGCGCGCTGCGATCATGTGGATGGTGTCCTGTGAATGTCCAGTTGCCGGTCGATCCCGCCCTCGAGGCCGGGGGCCAGCATATCAAGGGGCTAGAGTTATGGATTGTCCCGGAGCCATCGGGGGTCGGCAAGCGGCATGCGGCCGGGGTAGAGCTCGCCGGGTGCATCGGCTATGATCCAAACTACCAATCGACAATTGACGGCCGGAGAGAGTCTGCCCCGCGCAGGCCGCCGAAGGCGCAACCCGCCCGGAAACGCTCAGGCAACAGGGACGGTCGTCACAGGTTGGCTCTGGAGAGCGGCCCCTCGCGGGCCCACCGAAGGTGAGCGGCGCGGCAACTTCGCGCTCAATCTCTCAGGTATCAGGACAGAGGGGCGGCGGACCGCGCACGGCGCGGGTTCGCCGACGTCTGTCACCTGACCGGAGCGCCGCCATGTCCCAGCGTACCCCTCTGTATGAACAACACCTCGCCGACGGCGCGAAAATCGTCGACTTCAGCGGCTGGGACATGCCGTTGCATTACGGCTCCCAGGTCGATGAACATCACAGTGTGCGCCGCGCTGCGGGTGTGTTCGACGTCTCTCACATGTGCGTCGTCGACCTGCGTGGCAGCGGTGGCCGTGCGCTGCTCTCGCGCCTGATCGCCAACGACCCCGGCAAACTTCGCAGCCCTGGCCGCGCGCTCTACACCTGCATGCTCAACGATCGCGGCGGCGTGATCGACGATCTCATCGTCTATTACTTTGCCGACGACTTCTACCGGGTGGTGGTCAATGCCGGTACGCGTGACAAGGACGTGGCCTGGCTGCGCCAGCATGCCGAGGCCTTGCCGGTCGAGGTACAGGAGCGGCGGGATCTCGCCATGCTGGCCGTGCAGGGGCCTCGGGCTCGCGAACTCGCGGCGCCGCGGGTGGGGGTCGCTGCGGAGGCGGCGCTGGCGCTCAAGCCCTTCACTGCCGCCATGGATGGCGACTGGATGGTGGCGCGCACCGGGTATACCGGTGAGGACGGCTGGGAACTCGTGCTGCCGGCAGGCGAAGCCCGGGAGCTGTGGCAGGCGCTGCTCGCGGCGGGCGTACGGCCCTGTGGCCTGGGGGCGCGCGATACGTTGCGGCTCGAGGCGGGGTTGAACCTGTACGGCCAGGACATGGATGAGGAGGTGTCGCCACTGGCCTGCGGGCTGGCCTGGACGATCGCCTGGGCGCCGGCCGATCGCGATTTCATCGGGCGTGGCGCACTCGAGGCCGAGCGCGCTGCCGGCTCTTCGCCGCGCTTTGTCGGGCTGCTGCTTGAGGACCGTGGCGTGTTGCGGGCCGGTTATCCGGTGCATACCGCACACGGCGAGGGCATCGTCACCAGCGGCGGCTTCTCGCCGACACTGTCGCGGTCCATCGGGCTGGCACGACTGCCCGCCGGGGCCGGTGAGCAGTGCGAGGTCGAGATCCGCGGCCGGCGGCTGGCGGCGCGTGTGGTCAGCCCCCCGTTCGTACGTCATGGCGAGCCCAGGATCGCACTGTAGCTCGCCGGTTGAATTCAGGGCCGTGGCGCTCCCGCGGCCGCAACAGTGGAGTCGGAGAAACCCATGAGTGAAGTCCCTTTGGAATTGAAATACACCTCGGATCACGAGTGGCTGCGTCTTGAAGACGATGGGAGCGTCGTGGTCGGGGTCACCGATCATGCCCAGGCGGCGCTCGGCGAGCTGGTGTTCGTGGAGCTGCCAGAGGCGGGCAGCGAAGTCGTCCAGGGCGATGCCTGTGCGGTGGTGGAATCCGTGAAGGCGGCCTCGGACGTATACGCTCCCGTCACCGGCGAGATTATGGGCATCAACGAGAATCTCGGTGACGCGCCCGAGAAGGTCAATCAGGAGCCCTACGGCGACGGTTGGCTGTTCCGTATGCGCCTTGCCGACCCCGATGCACTCGACGAGCTGCTCGATGCGGAGGCCTACCAGGCGTTGCTCGACGAACTCGACTGAGATCCACGAATAGCCCGCGAGGAGCCCTGATCATGGCATTCATTCCCCATACCGAGGGCGACGTCGCCGATATGCTCGCCGCGATCGGCGCGGCCAGTATCGGTGAGTTGTTCGACGAAATTCCGCCCGGTCTGCGAGCCGACGAGCTGCCGGGTGTGCCCGAGGCCATCGGCGAGATGGAGATCACGCGGCTGATGCAGGCGCGTGCTGCCGAGGACCAGGGGGCCTTGTGCTTCATCGGTGCCGGGGCTTACGAACACCACATCCCGGCGGCGGTCTGGGAAATCACCACGCGGGGCGAGTACTACAGCGCCTACACGCCCTACCAGGCGGAGGCCAGCCAGGGCACGCTGCAGCTGATCTACGAATACCAGAGCATGATGGCGAGCCTCACAGGGCTGGATGTCTCCAACGCTTCGCTCTATGACGGCGCCTCGGCACTGGCCGAGGCGGCACTCATGGCAGTGCGCGCAAACCGGCGTTCGAAGGCCCGGCGGATCCTGCTGCCGCGCACGGTGCCGCCGGTCTATGCTCGCGTGGCCGAGGCGATCGCGGGCACCCAGGGGATCGAATTCTGCCGGGTCGACTACGATGCCGCCACCGGTACGACGCCGCTCACCGCGCTCGCGCCCTGGGAGCACGAAGACGTCACCGCAGTGGTCATCCCGCAGCCGACCTTCCTCGGCAGTCTCGAGGCGGTCGACGCGCTGACCGACTGGGCACACGCCCGCGGCGCGCTGGTGATCGCGGTGGTCAATCCCATGTCACTGGCCCTGCTCAAGCCACCTGGGCAGTGGGGCACGGCGGGTGCCGATATCGCCTGCGGTGAGGGGCAGCCGTTGGGCGTGCCGCTGTCTTCGGGCGGGCCGTACTTCGGCTTCATGACCACGCGCGAAGCGCATGTGCGCCAGATGCCCGGGCGCATCGTCGGGCGTACGGTAGACCTCGATGGCAAACCCGGATTCACGCTCACGCTGCAGGCTAGGGAGCAGCATATCCGCCGCTCCAAGGCGACCTCGAACATCTGCACCAATCAGGGATTGATGGTGACAGCCGCGACCCTCTACATGTCTCTGCTCGGCGCCGAGGGTCTGGCGCGCGTTGCCGCATCCAGTCACGCCAATACGCGGCGTCTGGTTGAGACGCTCAGCGCCCTGCCAGGGGTGGAACGGGCGCTGAGCGGTCCTTGTTTCCACGAGAGCGTGCTGCGCTTCGACCGTCCGGTCGGACCGGTGCTTGAGGCACTGGCGAACCGCGATGTGTTCGGGGGCTATGACCTCTCCGTGGATTTCCCGGAGCTCGGCCACGCCCTGCTGGTCTGCGCCACCGAGACGAAGACCGCCGAGGATATCGCGCACTACGCCGGGGCGCTCGGCGAGGTGCTCAAGCAGCAGAAGGTGGCCTGAGATGACTGAATCACTGATTTTCGAACAGTCCCGCGCGGGACGGTTTGCCCGGGCGCAGGCGCCGGTGGTGCGCGAGGATGTCGAGCTTCCGGCCGACTGTCTGCGTGCCGAGCCGCCCATGCTGCCCGAGGTGTCTGAGCTGCAGGCCGTGCGTCATTACACCCGGTTATCGCAGCGCAACTTCTCCATCGACACCCATTTCTACCCCCTGGGGTCGTGCACCATGAAGTACAACCCGCGAGCGTGTAACACACTCGCGATGTTGCCGGGGTTTCGCGGGCGACATCCGTATGCGCCGGCCTCGCACAGTCAGGGTTTCCTTGCCTGCATGTTCGAGCTGCAGGAGATGCTGAAAGGCGTCACCGGCATGCAGGCGGTTTCGCTGACGCCGATGGCCGGGGCGCAGGGCGAACTGGCCGGTGTGCTGATGATCCGGGCCTATCACCATGCCCGCAACGAGACGCACCGCAACGAAATCCTCGTGCCGGATGCGGCCCATGGCACCAATCCGGCGACGGCCGTGATGTGTGGCATGAAAGTCGTGGAACTGCCGACGGACGCCGATGGCGATGTGGATATCGCGGCCCTCGAACAGGCGGTCGGGCCGAACACGGCCGGGATCATGCTGACCAATCCGTCCACGGTCGGCGTATTCGAACGCAAGATCGAACAGATCGCAAAGATCGTCCATGGTGCCGGCGGGCTGCTTTACTACGATGGCGCGAATCTCAATGCCATCCTTGGCAAGGTACGGCCCGGCGACATGGGCTTTGACGTCATCCACATGAACCTGCACAAGACCTTCTCCACCCCCCATGGCGGCGGCGGCCCAGGCTCCGGGGCGGTCGGTGTGGGGGCCCGGCTGAAACCGTTCATGCCGATTCCCGTGGTCGGGCGTGAGGGCGATCGCTACCGCTGGCAGGATGAAAAAGACCTGCCGCAGAGCATCGGGCGGCTGTCGGGTTTCATGGGCAACGCGGGCGTGCTGCTGCGCGCCTACATTTACATGCGCATGCTCGGCCACGAGGGCATGCGGCAGGTGGGCGAGTTTGCGACGCTGAACGCCAACTACCTGGCGGCCCGGCTGAAGGCCGCCGGCTTTGAACTGGCCTATCCGCGCCGGCGCGCAAGCCACGAGTTTATCGTCACCCTCAAGCGCATGGCCAAGGATCAGGGCGTCACCGCCATGGATGTCGCCAAGGCGCTGCTGGATTACGGCTACCACGCGCCCACGACCTACTTTCCGCTACTGGTCCCGGAATGCCTGCTCATCGAGCCGACCGAAACCGAATCCAAGGAAGTGCTGGACGGGTTCGTCGACGCGATGTGTGACATCATGGAGCGTGCCGCACGCGACGCCGAACACCTGAAGGGTGCGCCCTGGACCCTGCCGGTCCGCAGGCTCGACGACGTGCGCGCCGCCCGCCAGCTCGATGTAGCCTGGCGGCCAGAGGGTGCCGACGCCTGATCGGCAGATGAATCTCAGGGAAGCAGCGGGGGGAACACATTGACGGCACTGATCTGCGGTTCACTGGCCTTCGATAACATCATGGTGTTTCCGGGCCGATTCCGGGACCATATCCTGCCGGACCGCATTCACATGCTGAACGTGGCCTTCATGGTCCCGGAGATGCGTCGGGAGTTCGGCGGCTGCGCGGGCAACATTGCCTACAATCTGCACGCCATCGGCGGCGCGGGCCTGCCGATGGGCACGGTGGGGGATGACTTCACCCCCTATCGTGAACGGTTGCGTGGCCTGGGCATCGACGACCGTTTCATCCGTCTCGTCGAGGGGCGTTTCACGGCACAGGCCTATATCACCACCGATCTGGACGACAACCAGATCACCGCCTTTCATCCCGGTGCCATGGAGTGTGCGCACGAGACCCGCGTACCGGTCGATGCCGGGGTCAGCATCGCTATCGTGGCCCCGGACGGTCGCGACGGGATGGTGCAGCACGCTGAGCAGTTGGCCGAAGCGGACATCCCCTTCGTGTTCGATCCGGGTCAGGGATTGCCCATGTTCAACGGTGATGAACTGCGACGGTTCATCGAACTGGCCAGCTGGGTGACCGTGAACGACTACGAAGCCGGGCTGCTGCAGCAGAAGACGGGGCTGGCGCCCGCGGAGATCGCCGATCAGGTGCGGGCGCTGGTGGTGACGCGCGGGAGCGAAGGCTCGAACATCTGGGTGGGCGACCGGCGTCTCGATATCCCGGCCGTCACCGCCTCAGCGGTCACCGATCCTACCGGTTGCGGCGATGCGTATCGGGCGGGTCTGCTCTACGGCCTCATGCACGAGGCCGACTGGGAGACCACCGGGCGTCTCGCCTCGCTGCTGGGCGCGCTGAAGATCGCAAGCCCGGGCACGCAGAACCACGTGCTGTCACGGGAATCGGTGGCTGGCGCCTTCCGCAGCGCCTTTGATCGCGATCTCGGCATCTAGATCGGCGCCGTCCTCGAGCCTCGAGGGAATGTTCATCGCCTCCCATGGTCCATCGGGCATGGGTAACGGCAATGTCGACTGTATCGGAGAACCGCGATGATCCATGGAAGGTGGCGGCGCGAAGGGCGGCGCGCGTGGCTTGCTCTGGCCGGCGCTGCGTTGATGCTGCCGGTGGCCGCAGGGGCCGACTCGTCCGCCGAAGTGCCCGAAGAGATGCTCGGCGACATTCGCGCGGAGGCCTCGGCCGACTGGGCCGAGACCCTGGCGGGCATCGCCCCCGGCGTGGTGTCGATACGGGTGGATGGCACCCGAGCCTTCGACACTGAATGGAACCAGTCCACCCAGGCCACCGGTTTCGTTGTCGATGCCGAGCGCGGACTCATCCTCACCAACCGTCACGTGGTGATGCCCGGGCCGGTGGTGGCGGTGGCCATCTTCCTCAATCAGGAGGAAGTCGAACTGACACCGGTCTACCGTGATCCGGTGCATGATTTCGGCCTGTTCCGCTACGACCCGGAGGCACTTCGGTTCATCGATCCCCCGGCGCTACCGCTGGTCCCCGAGAGCGCCCGTGTGGGCCGCGAAATCCGCGTGGTCGGCAATGATGCCGGAGAGCAGCTGTCGATCCTGGCCGGGACGATTGCCCGACTGGACCGTCAGGCCCCTGACTATGGCCGGGGCCGCTACAACGATTTCAATACGTTTTACATCCAGGCCGCCTCGGGAACCTCAGGCGGCTCGTCAGGTTCGCCGGTGATCGATATCAACGGAGATGTCGTGGCCCTGAATGCCGGCGGTCGCTCGCAGGCGCAGTCGAGCTTTTTCCTCCCGCTGGACCGGGTCGCGCGGGCGCTGGAGCTGATCCGGGCCGGCGAGCCGGTCCCCCGCGGCACGCTGCAGGCCACATTCGTCCGCCAGTCGTACGCGGAGCTGCGTCGGCTGGGTCTGGACGAGCAGACCGAGGCGGAAGTCCGCGCGGCATTCCCCGACCAGACCGGCATGCTGGTGGTCGAACAGATTCTGCCGGGCGCTGCGGCGGCCGGACAGCTGCAAACCGGTGACATTCTGCTGGCGGTCGACGGTGAGTGGTTGACCGAGTTCCTGCCGTTGGCCGAAGCCCTCGACGGTGCCGTCGGCGGGGACGTCGGGCTGACCGTGCAGCGAGGCGAGGCACGGTTGGAGTTTGTCGTTGGGGTCGATGACCTCCATGCCATCACGCCCGATGAGTTCATTTACGTCGGTGATGCTGTCGTGCATCGTCTGTCCTACCAGCAGGCACGTCACTACAACCTGCCCGTCAGCGGTCTCTTTGTCGCCAATCCGGGCTACATCTTCGCGACCGCGGCAATCCCCCGCGGTGCGGTGATCAGCGAATTCAACGGTCGGCCCAGTCCCGACCTTGACGCGTTCGAGGAGGCGCTTGCCGAGATTCCGCATGGGGCCCGGGTGCCGGTGCGTTTCGTTACGCTCGACGATCCCGCCAGTCCGCGCCTGCGCGTCATGCAGATGGGCCGGGACTGGTTCCCTTCGGAGCGCTGCCGCCGGGACGACGCCCGCGGGTACTGGCCGTGCCTCCCGCTGGCTGAACCGCCGTCAGAAGCCCCGCCGGCGATCGCGAGCACGCGCTTCACCGGGCAAGGCGAGCGCCGCGCAAGAGCCATCGAGCCATCCCTGGTGATGGTGAACTTCGACATGCCCTTCGTGCTTTCGGGCATCAGCGAGCGCCACTACTATGGCACGGGCCTGGTGGTCGATGCCGAGCGGGGGCTGGTGGTGGTCGATCGCAACACCGTGCCGGTGTCGATCGGCGACGTACGCCTGACCTTTGCCGGTTCCCTGGAAGTGCCGGGCCGAGTGGAATACCTCCACCCGAAGCACAATATCGCAATCGTCTCCTACGATCCGATGTTGATCGGCGACACACCCGTGCGCAGCGCCCGGCTGTCGAACGGTGACCTGCCCAGCCCGGGCGATCGCCTCTGGGTGGTCGGGTTGCGTGCGGATCACTCGCTGATCAGCCAGTCGGTCACGGTGTCGGCGATTGAGCCGGTGAATTTCCCGCTGTCGCGTTCGCTGGGGTTTCGCAACGTCAATCTCGACGTCATCCGGCTGGTCAATCCTCCGAATGAGTTCGACGGTGTGCTGGTTGACGGCAGCGGGCGAGTGGTGGCGCGCTGGGCAAGCTTCCTGCTGGAGGGGGGGGGCGATTCCGACCAGCTGACCATGGGCATCCCGGCCGAGCTCATCGGCGAAGCGGTCGACGCCCACCGTGCCGGTGAGCCACTCCACTCGCTGGAGGTGGAATGGCGCATGCTGCCGCTCTCCGGCGCGCGGCGCCTCGGCGTCGACGAGGCCCGCGTGCGCCAGTTCGAGGATCGCTGGCCCGCGCGTCGCCAGATGCTCAGTGTCGTGCGTACGGTGGCCGACTCGCCGGCATCAGGCGTATTCGAAGCCGGTGACGTGCTCCTGAGTATCGACGGTGAGCCGGTGAACAGTTTCCGCGCCGTCGAGCGGAAGACGCAGCGCCCGCAGGTTCGCGTCGAACTCTGGCGCGGCGGTGAGGTGGTGACGCTGGAGGTCGCCACCGTGGCGCTGGGCAGCGAGGAAGTCGAGCGGGTGGTGCGCTGGGCCGGCGCGCTGCTGCAGCCACCGCACCGCGCACTGGCGGCGCAACGGGGGATCCCCAGAGAGGGCGTCTATGTCAGCTGGTTTGCGTTCGGCTCCCCGGCCTCGCGGCACAATCTCTGGGCGGGGCGGCGGATCGTCGAAGTCAACGGCCAAGAGACACCCGATCTCGACAGTTTCATCGACGTGGTCTCAGGGCTCGCGGAGACGGATCCCGTGCGGCTGCGAACGGTGAACTGGAACAACGTGCCCCAGGTCATCACCCTGCGTCTTGACGAGCGCTACTGGCCCGCCTTCGAGCTGCGCCGCGAGACGCAGGGCTGGGAGCGCAGGCCGCTGCCGTGAGCGCCCCTGATCCCTCGCTCACGCCACTGACGATCGTCAGTGGCGGGCAGACAGGCGTGGACCGCGGCGCGCTTGACGCCGCCCTGGCCACAGGTGCCCCCTGCGGCGGCTGGTGTCCCGAAGGTCGCCAGGCCGAGGACGGCGTCATCGACTTCCGCTACCCCCTGACCATCCTGCCCGGTGCGGGCTATCTCGAGCGCACGCGGCAAAACGTCATCGACAGCGATGCCACGCTGCTGCTCAATCACGGCGCGCTGGCAGGCGGGTCGCTGGCGACGCTGGAGTTCTGCAGCGATCTCGACAAGCCTGTGCTGGTGCTGCAGGTTGACCGCCAGCCGCTCGCCGAGTCGATTGCCGCGGCACGGGCCTTCGTTGACGCCCACGGTGTGATGGTCCTGAACGTGGCCGGACCGCGGGCGTCGCGCTGGCCCCAGGCCCAGGCTCAGGCGCAGGCGATCGTCGCTGCGCTGCTTGCCGTCCCGGCCGATCCCTGACCCCACTCAGGTTTCCGCTGACCGGTTCAGGGCGTTGGCCAGTGCCGTCGGGTCAGTCAGGGGTGCGGTGCAGCGGGTGCCGACACAGAGGTAGGCCACGGCATCCCCGACGGGCTTTCTGGCGTCCAGCGCCGGTGGCAGTGCCTCGGCTGCCGGCGGAATATGAAAGACCAGGCGGCGGGGTGCGTAGACCGCGGTGGCCACGTCCCGGAGCGTCGCGACTGCGGCGTCCTCGCCCCGCAGAATCACGACCTCCGGGGGCGTGAGGTGCTCCTCGAGGGCATCGAGCATGCGGCAATGCGCCTGCGGGAAGTCGACAAGCGCCGGCCAGGCTGCGCGGATCGTCCGCTCCGCCGCCGCCAGGTAGCGCGGCTCACCCAGCAGCACGCCCAGGCGTTGCAGAGCCAACGCGGCCACCGCATTGCCCGATGGCGTGGCTTCGTCGGCAAACTGGCGGTGGCGGTGCAGGGGCGTATCGTGTTCCTCTGCGGTGAAGAAGAAGCCACCGCGCAGCGGGTCCTCGAAGCGAGCCAGTATCTGCTCGGCCAGCGCCTCGGCGAACGCCAGCAGTGTGCTGTCCCAGCGAAGCTCCAGCAGCGCCAGGGCCGCCTCCAGCAGGCAGGCGTGATCGTCCAGCCAGGCGGGCTGAGACGTGTTCCCATCCGCCCAGGCGGCGTAGAGGCGGCCTTCGCGCCAGAGGGCGTCACGCAGAAAATCCATGGCCCGCGCCGCGGAGGCGCCGGCCTCGGGCAGATCCGCGGCGCGGGCGGCGCGAGCCATGGCCGTGATCATCAACCCGTTCCAGCCCGCGAGGATTTTTTCGTCCCGGGCGGGTGGTGGTCTTTGCTGTCGCGCCGCGAAGAGGGCTGCACGCGCGCGGTCAAGCTCGATGTTCATGCGGCTGACCGGTTGCTCGAACTGCCTTGCCAGCTGTGCGGGCGCTCTCGCCTGGACCAGGTGCCAGCGGTCTGCGAAGTTCGCAGGACTGTCGAGCCCGTAGCTTGCCTGGGCGATGGCCGCCTGTTGGGGGTCGAGTGCCGCGGCCACCTGCTCGCGAGTCCAGAGATAGTGGCTCCCCTCTTGGCCGCCGCTGTCGGCATCCAGGGTGCTGTAGTAGCCCCCTTCCGGTGCCTGCATGTCGCGGATCACCCACTCCGCGACCGCGCGGGCGACCTGCCGCCAGCGCTCGTCACCGCTGGCTCGCCAGATATCGGCATACAGCCCAAGCAGCAGCGCATTGTCATAGAGCATCTTCTCGAAATGCGGGATCTGCCAGGTCCGATCGGTGGCATAACGGAAGAAGCCACCCCCCAGATGGTCGAAGAGTCCGCCCTCGGCCATCCGCGTCAGTGACAGACTGGCCATGAACAGTGCCTGCACATCCGGGGTCTCGCCAGCGGCGCCGGCGCGCCAGTGGCGCAGCAGTCGATTGAGGCTCGTGGCGTGCGGGAACTTGGGTGCCTCGCCGAAGCCCCCGTGCTCGGTATCAAAACCCTCGCCGAGGACCTGGCGCACCGCCTCCAGCGGCGCGGCGCTCAACGGCGCGGCGCTCAGCGGACCCTCTGGCTCGAGCCGCGGGAGGAGGTCCGCCACCGCGCGACCCTGTTCACGCACCTCCTCCGGGCGTTCGCGGTAAAACGCGGCGATCCCCGCGAGCACTTCGCGGAAGGCAGGGAGGCCGCTACGGGGCTCCGGCGGGAAGTAGGTGCCGCCATAGAAGGGCGTGAGTTCGTCCGGGGTCAGAAAGATCGTGAGGGGCCAGCCGCCACCGCGGCGGGTGATCAGCTGCTGCGCAGCCTGGTACAGCCGGTCGAGGTCGGGGCGTTCCTCGCGGTCGACCTTGATGCTCACGAACTCCCGGTTCAGGAGTGCTGCGGTGTCCTCGTCGGCAAACGATTCGGCCGCCATGACATGGCACCAGTGGCAGGCCGAGTAACCGATCGACAGGAGGATCGGCCGGTCCTCGCGTCGGGCGGTGGCCAGCGCCTCTTCGCCCCAGGGATGCCACTCGACCGGGTTGGCTGCGTGCTCGCGAAGGTAACGGCTGGTGCTGTGCGCCAGTCGCCAGCCGCCTGGTTTCGCGCCTTGTGCTGGTGTCTCGCCGTCGGTCATGCCCGCCGCAGATCAGTCACTGCGGTTGGCACGATAGCGTTCGATGCCCTCGCGGATAAGCCGTCCGGCCTCGTCAGCGCCCACCCAGCCGCGCAGTTTCACCCATTTGCCGGCTTCGAGGTCCTTGTAGTGCTCGAAAAAATGGACGATGCGGTCGCACAGGCGCGGCGGTAACTCGCTGTAACTGTTGACCGTCGAGTAGTGCGGATAGATCTTGGCAATGGGCACGGCAAGAATCTTCTCGTCCTGGCCAGCCTCATCTTCCATGACCAGGGCGCCTATCGGCCGCGCCGGAATGACCGCGCCCGGAATCACCGGCACTTCGGAGAGTACCAGCACATCGCAGGGATCGCCGTCCTCTGAGAGCGTGTGCGGGATGAAGCCGTAATTGCCCGGGTAGAACATCGAAGTTTGCAGGAACCGGTCCACCATCAGGGCGCCGGACGCCTTGCAAAGCTCGTATTTCACCGGCTCGCCGCCCATGGAGACTTCGATAATGACGTTGACGTCGTCCGGTGGGTTGCGGCCGATGCTGATCTTGCTGATATCCATGTGCGTGTTGACCTCGGAGCGAAAGGCTGGCCGGGCCGGCCCATGATCCGTCCCGGGTGAACGGACGCAGGGCAAAGCGGCATCCGAGCGCGGCAAATTATGCCTGTTTCGTCCCGGCCTGTCCGCCACGCGAGTTCGGGTTACACTTCGCGACTGGTCCACCACCCGGGTAACGCGTGTTCGACTATCCCTACATCGATCCGGTCGCCTTCTCGCTGGGCCCGCTTGCGGTGCGCTGGTACGGCCTGATGTTTCTCGGGGGGTTCGTGGCCGCCTGGCTGCTCGCGCGCTGGCGCGCTGGCCGCGGACAGGGCCCGCTGCTGCCTCAGCAGGTCGATGACATGGTGTTCTATGGCGCGCTGGGCGTCATCGTGGGCGGCCGCCTCGGTTCGGTACTCTTTTACAACTTTGGCGCGTTTCTCGCTGACCCGCTGATGCTGGTGCGGATCTGGGAGGGCGGCATGTCCTTCCACGGCGGGCTGCTCGGCGTCATTTTCGGCCTGTGGCTGCTGGCCCGGCGGCTCGGCATCCGGTTCCTGGCCATGACGGACTTCGTCGCGCCGCTGGTGCCGGTGGGCCTCGGGCTGGGACGTATCGGGAATTTCATCAACGGTGAGCTCTGGGGCAAGGTCACCTCGGCGGAGTTTCCGCTGTCCGTGGTCTACCAGGGTTTGCCCAGGCATCCCTCACAGCTCTACCAGGCCGTGCTGGAAGGGCTGGTGCTGTTTGTCGTGCTGTGGGTGTTTTCCTCGCGGCCGCGGCCTCTGGGGGCCGTTTCCGGGCTGTTCCTGGTGGCCTACGGGATGTTCAGATTCGTCGTCGAGTTTGTTCGTCTGCCCGATGCCTGGCTCGGCTATCTGGCCTTCGGCTGGCTGACCATGGGGCAGTTGCTCTCGCTGCCGATGATCCTGCTCGGCAGCTGGCTGCTCTGGCGCGCCTGGCGTCATTCCCGTGATGCCGGAGGCGCGGCGTGAAACAGTACCTCCAGCTGATGCGGCACATCCGCGAACACGGCGTACGTAAGCAGGACCGAACCGGCACGGGAACGCTCAGCGTGTTCGGTCACCAGATGCGGTTCGATCTCGCCGAGGGGTTTCCGCTGGTGACCACCAAGCGTCTGCACCTGCGCTCGATCATCCATGAGCTCTTGTGGTTCATCTCCGGGGAGACCAATACCGCCTACCTGCGCGAGCATGGGGTCACTATCTGGGACGAGTGGGCGGACGCGAATGGCGAACTGGGTCCCGTCTACGGAGCACAATGGCGCGCCTGGCGCGGGCCTGACGGTCAGGTGATCGACCAGCTGGCCGGACTGCTCGAGTCGTTGGCCAGCTCGCCCGACTCCAGACGTCACATCCTCAGCGCCTGGAACGTCGCCGAGCTTCCGCGTATGGCGCTGGCACCGTGTCATCTGCTGGCGCAGTTCTACGTTGCCGACCGACGGCTGTCCTGTCAGCTCTACCAGCGCAGCGCCGACGTCTTCCTCGGCGTGCCGTTCAATATCGCCTCCTATGCCCTGCTGACGCACATGCTCGCCCAGCAGCTCGATCTGCAGCCCGCCGAGTTCATCTGGACCGGCGGCGACTGCCACCTCTATCTCAACCACCTCGAGCAGGCCGATCTGCAGCTTGCGCGCGAACCTTTCCCGCCTCCGCGACTGCGGCTGCTGCGCCGTCCGGCGAGCCTCTTCGACTACCGTTACGAGGATTTCGTCATCGAGGACTACCGTCACCACCCGCACATCAAGGCGCCGGTGGCGGTCTGAACGCCGTACTGACGGGCCTTGGACACGCGCCGCACGATATCGAGCGGCTTGTCGATACCCTGGCCGATCACGGTCATGTGGTGGTGCCGGCCTGGCTGGCGCCCGAAGCTGTCTCATCGCTGCGCTCGGACGCGGACAGTCTGTGGCAGGCCGGGCGGTTCCGGCACGCGGGCGTCGGACGCGGGGTGGATTTCCAGGTGCGGCCCGAGATTCGCAGTGACCGGGTGTTATGGTTGGATGAGGTCGTGGCCACGCCGGCGCTGGCCGGTTACCTCGCCGCGATGGCTGTGCTCCGGGAGGCGTTCAACCGGATGCTCTACCTCGGCCTGGTGGAGTTCGGCGCGCACCTGGCGGTCTACCCACCGGGTGCGCGCTATCGTCCCCACCTCGACCACTTCCGCAACACCCGACACCGGGTGATTTCGAGCATTCTTTACCTGAACCCGCCCGACTGGCGCGCCGAGGCGGGTGGTCAGCTCAGGCTCTATCTCGGGCGCGATCTCCGGGGCGAGGCGCTGGAGGTCGTTCC
Organism: Gammaproteobacteria bacterium; assembly: GCA_003567475.1. Taxonomy (GTDB): domain Bacteria; phylum Pseudomonadota; class Gammaproteobacteria; order Steroidobacterales; family PWYM01; genus PWYM01. Next base: position 72,725 of record PWZL01000026.1, read on the forward strand.
AGCCGGGGGGACGCTCGTGCTGTTCCTGGCCCAGCGCTTCTGGCATGAAGTGCTGCCCTCCGAGCGCGAACGCTGGTCGATCACCGGGTGGTTCTGTCGGCGGCCCTGAGGCTGGCTGAGGTTCAGTGGCCGTCGGAGGCCGCCAGCTGCTGGCGTACCCGGCGCGTGGCCTGGGCCAGGTCGATCTCCTCCAGCGCCTGGTGGCCGGCGGTGAGTTCCGCCAGCAGCCGGTCCTGGTGCGCCCCGCGTCGCTGCGCTTCGGCATAGCTGATTTCCGGGTGAAACATCACCATGGAATACCGCGGGATGAACCGGTCCGGGAGTGCGCGCTCCAGTTCGAAGGCCAGCGCTTTTTGCAGTGCGAAGCCCGGATCGCGCACGGTGTCGCGCATCTCCACGTAGTTCTCCAACGCCATGTCGGCGATCGCCTCCGCGGACGGACGCCGCAGGGCTTCGAACGCGGGCAGCAGGGTCGGCCAGTCGCCCTCGTGCGCCTCGAACAGGCGGGCGAGATCACGACAGTCCTCGAAGGCGCAGTTCATGCCCTGGCCGTGAAAGGGCACGATGGCATGCGCCGCGTCGCCCAACAGGAGTAGCCGGCCACCGGTATGCCAGGGCGTGGTGCGCACCGTGCCCAGCCGGCCGACGGGGTTCGCGAGGAACTCCGGGACCAGTGCCGGCATCAGGGCCAGCGCGTCGGGGAACTGCTCATGGAAGAACGCCTGGACCGCGTCGGGGTCGCGCAGCTGGGCAAAGCCCGGCTGCCCGTCGTGCGGCAGGAACAGCGTGCAGGTGAAGCTGCCGTCCGGGTTGGGCAGGGCGATGAGCATGTAGCCGCCGCGCGGCCAGATGTGCAGGGCCTCAGGTGCGAGCCGGTGGTGTCCGTTGGCGTCGGCGGGAATCGTCAATTCCAGATAACCGTGCGGCAGCCAGTCCTCGCGCGCGTCGCACAGGCCCTGCTCGACCATCGTCCGGCGGGCCACGGAGCCAGCCCCGTCGCAGGCAAGCACGACGTCCGCCTGATCCCCTCTGCGGTTGCCGTGTTCGTCTTCGGTCACGACGGTCCCCGTGATCGGGTCGACCTCCACGCAACGCTGACCGAAGCTGACCGTCACGCCCGGGTGGGCGGTCGCCGCATCCAGTAGCGCACAGTTCAGTGCGTTGCGTGAGACGGCATAGATCTCTTCTTCAGGGCGCTGGCCATAAGGCAGAAAGCGCTCGCTGCCATCCGTGGCATGCAACTGTCGCCCGCGCATGGGCATCATCAGCGGTCGGATGGCGGGCATCAGACCGGCGAACTCCAGGGCATCGATACCCCGGGCGGCCAGCGCAAGGTTGATCGAGCGACCCCTTTCCCGGGCGTGTTGTCGCGGATCTGCGCGGCCTTCCAGGACATACACGCGCTGCCTGCGCTGAGCGAGCAGCAGCGCGAGCAGCGCGCCGGCCAGACCCCCGCCAAGGACGATGATCGGCTTGCGATTCGTTTCACTCATCAACGTCCTGCCTGTTCCTGTTGGTGGTCGTTTCCGTCGGGTCGTTACCGTTCCGAAACATTAGATCAACTCCCACCGCGATGTCACTCGGGCAACCGCCTGCGGAGTGTTCGGATGTCATGAGAATGCAATCTGAGACGACGACCATTCTGCCCCAGCAGTGGTGCCCTATGCAGTGCTGGCACTGAAGCGGTGTACCCCGGACGTCCGGTGGCGTCGGTCATCACCGTACATGAATCATCCAATACAGGGGCTGACAAAAAATGAAACATCGTCATACGCTCGTGGGGCTAGCTGTCTGTGCAGCGCTGAGTCTTCCCGCCACCTCGCTCGCGGCCAGTCCGCTGCCGACTCTGATCTCCGTGGCTCAGAGCGGTGGCACGGTGACTGTCGCGGCTGGCACCCTTCGGGGACGGGTTGTGGACGAGGCGCGAGGAGCGCCATTGCCGGGCGCGCTTATCCGTATTGTCGATTCCGACCGCGAAGCCCGCAGCGACCGGGAGGGACGCTTCAGTGTTGCGTCGCTGCCCGCTGGCACCTACCGGGTGGAAGTCGACTATCTCGGTTACGAGACGCAGATCGTGGAGGCGAGCGTCACCGCTGCGGCTGGCAGCTTTATCGAAATCCGCCTGCGCGATACCCGGGCTGCAACTCTGGACACCATCGTCGTTTACGGCTTTCGGGATCAACAGACCCGCGAGCTCAATCAGCAGCGCGCGTCGGACAACATCATCAACGTGATCTCTGCGGACTCCATCGGCCGCTTTCCGGATGGCAACGTGGCCGAGGCCCTCTCAAGAGCGCCCGGCCTGGCCATCGAGCGCGACCAGGGGGAAGGCCGTTACGTCAGCGTGCGCGGCACGCCCATTGATTTCAACGCGGTCGCGGTGGACGGCGTCATCCTGCCTGCGCCTGATGCGGGAACGCGCGCTGTCGATCTGGACACCATTCCGACCGATATCGTCAGCTCGCTGGAGATCACCAAGGCGCTGACGCCGGACATGGACGCCGATTCCATCGGCGGCCACATCAATATCGTCACCCAGGGCGCGCTGGATGCTGATGGGCCGATCCTGAGAGGCTCAGCCGGTTTCGGTCGCAATCAGCTCGGTGGGGGGAACAACCAGCGCTACTCGCTGACCGCGGGCAACAGCTTCAATGAAAACCGCATCGGTGCCCTGATCTCCGCCAGCTACTCGGAGACCCAGCGGGAAACCGACAACTTCGAGAACGACTTCGACAGTTTCGACGAAGGGATTTTCGCCGTCGAGACGGAATTCAAGGACTACGAAGTCACCCGCGAGCGCTACGCCATCAACGGCCGGCTGGACTTCGCGCCGACGGAGCGCTCGAGGCTGTATGTGAGCGGCCTGTACTCGAGGTTTACCGATGATGAGTTCCGCCATGCCTTTCTGCTCGAGTATGACGGCTTTACGCCGGACTCCACCCCCGAGCTCGGTACCTTCACGGATGTGGCGGTGACCAAGGAGCTTCGGAACCGTAAGGTACAGAACACCATTACCTCGCTGACCTTCGGCGGTAACTTCAGTTTCGACCGCTTTGACCTTGACGTGCGGGGCGCCGTGACCGAAGGCAAGCAGGAATTTCCGCTCCGCAACTACTTTACCTACGAGCTGTCGTTCGAGCCGGACATCGGTTTCGACTTCACCAGTCCGAACACTCCCGTCTGGATCACGCCCGACGGGCAGCGGAATCGTCTGAACTTCGATCCCGATGACTACGAGTTCTCGCTCTACCAGGTCCGCGACCGTGAAAGCAAGGATCGCGATATCAGCCTGGAGTCGAATATCAGCTTCCCGGTGACTTGGGGTCGCGCCATCGGCGATGCCAGGTTCGGCGTCAAGTATCGTGGGAAGCGAAAAGAAAACGAAGAAGATCGCCGGGAGACCGAAACCAATGCGTTGGGACTGTCACTGGCCGACGTGACCCGTAGCGATATTTCGAGCAATTTCGGGATTCAGCTGGGTAATCGCTTTCGCACGGACCTGTTCCAGACCTTTGGTCCCGCCTACGAGGCCGAGCCTGATTTCGTGTCGATTCCGCGCCGAGCCTTCACCTCGGACTTCAAGGCCGACGAGGACATTCTTGCCACGTATGGCATGTCGGTACTCGAGTGGGGCGAGAACCGCGTGGTCTTTGGTGCGCGCATCGAACGGACCAAGGTGGAGTCACAGGCCTTCCGCTTCGATCGGCAGACGAACCTCGCCGTGCCGACCGATTCAAGCAGCAGCTACACCAACGTCTTCCCCAGTCTGCACTTCCGCCGCGAGGTGGGTGATGACGGGGTCTTCCGCGCCGCCTATACCACCGCGATCAACCGCCCGCGGATCTCGCAGCTGGTGCCGGCCATCGAGGAACGCGATCGGGGTCCCGGACGGCGTGAGGTTTCACTCGGCAATCCCGATCTCGACCCGACCTATTCGCACAATCTCGACCTGATGTTCGACTACTACCTGCGTCCGCTGGGTGTGGTGTCAGTCGGCGTCTACTACAAGCGCCTGAGTGACGTGATCTTCTCCACGACCGGTCTGCGTGAATTCGAAGGCCAGGAGTGGGAAGTGACCCAGCCGGAGAATGGCGACAGCGGCCGGGTCTTCGGGGCGGAACTCAACTGGCAGCAGGTGTTTCCGATGCTGCCGGAGCCCTTCGACGGGCTGGGCGCCTTCGTCAACTACAGCTACGCTGATTCTCGGGCCGATCTGCCGCGTGGCTTCGGTGAAGTGCGTCTGCCGGGTCAGTCCGACCATACCTTCAACTCGGGCGTGTTCTACGAACTCGGCGGCTTCAGCGCGCGGGTGGCCTACAACTGGCGGAGCAAATATGTCGACTCCATCAGCCTGGCCGGCCGCGAGTTCGATATCTACTGGGACGGGCGCGGGCAGCTTGATTTCACCGCCAGCTACCAGGCCACCAGCGCCATCCAGCTCTATGGCGAAGCGTCCAACCTCACCGATTCCCGCCAGAACCGGTTCCGCGGAGAGACCAGCCGGGTATACGAGCGCGAAGGTTTCGGCCGTTTCTTCCAGGTCGGCGTCCGCATGGCGTTCGATTGATGTGCTGGGCGGCATACGGCGTGACGAGCGCCGTGTGCCGCCGCCGGTCTGCAGAACAACAGCGTAACGAGGCCCTCTGAACCTGATGAGATTTCCAGCAATACTGTTCGTTTTTTCGCTTGTGGTGCTTTCCCTGAGTTCGGCTTGGGGTCATGCGCCCCGCAATACCCTGGTCACCCCGGGCGAACACCGCTACCCGGCCTCGGCTGATCCCGATCGGGTCATCCTGGTGGCCGACCAGCATCCTTGGCGCAGCCAGACGGTCAACTGGCGGACCCATCATGCGGTCACGGAGGCGGTGGCGCAGATCACCGAGGCGCATGACACGCCTGGGCTCCACCTGACGGCGCGGACCGTCGCCGGTACGGTCCGGCCGCGGATCACGGAGAACGGACTCGCGCATCACCACTCCGTCACCTTCGATGATCTGCGCCCGGATACGCTGTATGCCTACCGCGTCCGTGGCCAGGGGACCTGGAGCGAATGGTTCCAGTTCCGCACCGCCAAGCGCGGCTTCGCGCCCTTTACCTTCTTCTACTTCGGCGATGCGCAGAACTCGGTGCGTTCACATTTCTCGCGGGTCATTCGGGAGGCCTTCATCGAACATGCGCGCCCGGCATTGATGCTGCATGCCGGCGATCTCGTCAATCTGCGCGCCGGCATCCACGATGACGAGTGGGGAGAGTGGTTCGAGGCCGGCGGTTTTCTGCACGCGATGGTGCCCAGCATCCCGGTCACCGGTAACCACGAGTTCGTCAACGAAGAAGATGCCGATGGCAACCGAATCAGGGTACTGAGTCACCTGTGGGAGGCGCAGTTCACGGTCCCGGGTAACGGGCCGCCAGGGCTTCGCGATACGGTCTATTTCGTGGAGCATCAGGGTGTATTGTTCATTGTCCTGGATTCCACGCGGGCGCTGGAGGATGAATCCCTGGCCATCCTCCAGGCCGAATGGCTCGAGCAACGGTTGCGGGAGAACACCCATCGCTGGGTGATCGTCAGCCATCACCACCCGATGCAGTCGGTTTCACTGGGCCGCGACAATCCCATCCTGCGGGAGCACTGGCAGCCGCTGTATCAACGCTACGGCGTCGATCTGGTTCTGCAGGGTCACGACCACACCTACGGCCGCGGTGCCAACGTGCCCGAAGGCAGTACGCTCGTCGACAACGAGGTCGGGACGGTCTACGTGGTGTCCGTGGCAGGTCCGAAGATGTATCTCGTCTCGGAAGAGGCGCGGGAGGAGATGACGCGGGTGGGCGAGGAGGTAC
>PWZL01000048.1 GCA_003567475.1 Gammaproteobacteria bacterium
CGCGCCGCCATGTCGTGCCGCACGCGCCACGGCGAAGCGGCGCGCGCCGGTCACCACCACGATGACGCGCCCGGCGGGCCCGCGCAGCAACCCGCTGGCCAGCCGCAGCTGGCGGAGCAACAGCGGCAGCCCGCCGCGGCGCAGAAACTGTTTAGGCCGTCCCAGTCGGCGGGAAGCGCCCGCCGCGAGCACCACCACGGCCGGCGTGCCCCGCCGGGCAGGCGGGCTGGGGTGTCGTGGCATGGCTCAGAACAGCTGCCAGCGGCGCCGGCGCTTGGAGGGATTGCGCGCGACCATATGCCGCACCGGGGGTGGGCTCACGCCCGCGTGGAAGCCTTCGGCGCGGGCCTTGATGGCGCGGTCTTCTACGGTCAGGCGATGGTGCTGGCGCAGGTGAGACAGCCAGGTCTCGTCGACGAAGACCTCCAGCCAACGGTGATGATCGGCGGCGTCCTGGAAGAGATTCCAGCTGAGCGCGCCATTGCGCAGCCGCATGCGCCGCATGTCACGCATGGCCCGCTGGAAATCACGCGCGCGCTGTGGATCGACCTCGTAAGTGACCTCGACCATCACCGGGCCGCGATCCAGTGCCACGGGCGCGTCCAGCAGCGGATCCGGCGTAGGCGCCGTCGGCGAGCGGTCCTCGCCGGCGTGGCGCGTCAGCGTCAGCCGCGCAGTCAGCAGCCAGGCGACCAGGCCAAAGGTACAGGCCCCGAACAGTGCGGTGGCGATGCTGGTCGCCGAGGCCAGCCGTCCCCAGGCGGTCGCGCCCAGCGCCATCGAGCCCATGAAAGTGGTCAGGAACAGGGCGATGCCGCGCGCGCGCACCCAGTGAGGCAATGCCAGCTGGGCGGAGACCTGCAGCGTCGAGACCACGCACACCCAGGCTGCCCCTGCGACCAGCATGGCCACACCGAGGCTCATGGCATTGGGCAGCAGCGCGAGTCCGAGGAGCCCGAGGATCATCGCGAAGGTTGCGACCGCGACGATCTGGTCGCCATTGAAGCGCCGGCGCAGCCGCGCAAGATTCAGCCCGCCAATCACCGCGCCAAGCCCTGCGGCGCCGAACAGCGCACCGAAGGTCTGCGGACCGGCGCCGAGCTGTTCCTTCACGATCAGTGGCAGGAACGCCCACAAGGGGCTCGCCATGAGGAAAAATGCGGCGGCCTTGAGCATCACCACCTGCAGCGCAGGTGACTGAGCGGCGAACTTGAGGCCGGTGCGGATCGCGCCAAAGAACCGCTCGCTGGGCAGCGCACTGCGCGGCTGGGTGTTGCGCCAGGGGATGAGCACGGCCATCAGTGCGAAGTAACTCACCGAGTTGTAGAGGAACACCACGGCCGGCCCTGCGAGTGCGATCAGGAAACCGGCCAGCATCGGGCCAAGGGCTCGCGTTGAGTTCGCGGCGATGTTGTTGAGGGTCAAAGCGGCGGTCAGTTCTTCACGGGGCACCAGATCCGGGATCACGGCGTTGAACGCCGGCAGCATCATGGCGATTCCGATCCCCATGCCGAAGGTGAGCAGCAGCAGCAGGCGCGCCTCCACCAGGTCGAACAGCGTCAGCACCCCGAGCGTACCGGTGACCAGCACCAGCCAGCTCATCACGGCCAGCAGGTAGATGCGCCGGTCGATGATGTCGGCCAGCGCGCCGGCCGGCAGGGCCAGCAGGAAGCCGGGCAGCACCACGGCGGCCTGCACCAGCGCCACCATGAACGGATCGGGCTCGAGCGAGGCCATCAGCCAACCGGCGCCGACTTCGTGCATCCAGCCGCCGAGCGTGGAGATGAAGATGGCGATCCAGAAGGCCCGGAATATGGGGCGGCGCAGCGGCGCCAGCGCGCTGGCGCCGGCGCCGGTCGTCGCTACCGCGGTGTCCGCAGGGTCACGTGGTGGGGCAGCAGGCTCGGGGCGAAGGGACAAGGCGTGACCTGGGGTGACGGGGTGGGCAGGCAGGCCGCGTCGGGCCCGATGACAGGGGTGACCATTCTACCGCCTGCCGGAGTGCTATCGTTGCGTCATGAACCGCGCGTTGCACTACCGTTCGGCCAGCGAATGGCTGGCGTTGATGGCGTCGGGGGAGATCACCAGCCGCGAGCTGGTCGAGCTCTGCCTCGCGCGCATCGACCGGCACAATCGGGCACTGAATGCGGTGGTGGCCCTGGACGCCCCGGCCGCGCGGGCGGCTGCCGATCGCGCCGACCTGGCGCGTGCCCACAATGCCGAGCTCGGTCCCCTGCATGGCCTGCCGATCACGATCAAGGACACCCTGGAAGTCGCTGGCCTGCCCTGTACCTCGGGCGCGGAGAAATACCGCGGCTATCGTCCGGCCCGGCATGCCCCGGCCGTGCGGCGCCTGGTGGAGGCCGGCGCCATCGTGCTCGGCAAGACCAACGCGCCGCAGTTCGGGGGCGACATCCAGACGGACAACGCGCTGTTCGGACCGACCAGTACGCCGTGGCAGGCGGGTCACAATGCGGGCGGTTCCAGTGGTGGTGCGGCGGCCGCCGTGGCCGCTGGCCTGGTGCCGCTCGAGCTGGGTACCGACCTCGCCGGCTCACTGCGTATCCCGGCGCATGCCTGCGGCATTCTTGCGCACCGCCCGTCCACCGGTGCGGTGAGCGCGCTGGGCCAGCTCGCCGGGCGGCCGAACCGGCGCGCGCCCATGGACATGCTGGTCGCGGGACCGCTGGCGCGCGACCCGGAGGATCTCGCGCTCGCGCTCGAGGTGCTGGTGGCGCCGACAGAGGCCGGGCGTCTCGGCAGGCCACAGCCTGCGCCGGCGGCCGCGTCGCTGCGCCTTGGCCTGTGGCTCGAGGCGGTGGACTGTCCGCCCGAGCCCGGCGTGGCAGGCGTGCTGGGGCAGGCTGTCGCGCGGCTCGCCGGCGCAGGGGCTGGCGTCGCGCCCTGCCAGCCCCTGGAGGATGCCGGGCGGATGTTCGAGCTGTTCCTGCGGCTGATGTACGCAGCGATGAGTGTTGAATACCCCGACTCGCTGATCGCCCGCCTGGCCGAGCGCGCGCGCGCGCTGCCCGGGGACAGCCGCGGGCTGCCTGGCGCCATGGCCCTCGGCGCCACCCTGGATCACCGCGGCTGGCTCGAGCTCAATGAGGAACGCCTGGTTCTCGGCGATCGCCTGGCGCGGCTGTTCGAAGACCACGATGTCCTGGTCTGTCCCGTGCTGCATCGCCCGGCCTGGCCCCACGATGAGGTGCCGGTTGCCAGGCGTCAGGTGATGCTCGGGGGCCAGCTGCAGCCGTGGATGGCGCAGGCGTTCTGGATCGCGCTACCGTCCCTGCTTGGCCTGCCCGCCACGGTGCTGCCGGCCGGCATCGATACGGCGAGCGGGCTGCCTGTGGGCCTGCAGCTGATCGGTCCGCGGCACGGGGATTACCGCGTGCTGGCTGCGGCGGCCAGGGTGCATGCACTGCTGGGGGGTGGGCTGCCGCCGCCGCTGGACTGAGGGCTCGCCGGGTCGGAGCGCGGGATGACGGGGGAGACGATGGAGACCGAGTTTGCGGCACTGCTCGACAGGGTCAGCCACCACCGCGCCCTGCATGACGGCGTTGGCATTCACTACGCGGCCCTGGGTGAGGGCCCGCTGCTGGTGATGATCCATGGCTGGCCGGACTGCTGGTACACCTGGCGGCGCCAGATGCCGGCGCTGGCCGCCCGCTACCGGGTCGCGGCGATGGACCTTCGCGGTTACAACCTGAGTGATCAGCCGCAGGGCGGCGAGGCCTATCGGATGCGGACCCTGCTCGGGGATGTCGAGGCGGTGATCGCCGACCAGGGGGCCGAACGGGCGATCGTGATGGCGCACGACTGGGGCGGCATGATCGCATGGTCGCTGGCGATGCACCGCCCGCAGCGGGTTGCGGGACTGGTGATCTGCAACCTGCCGCATCCCTGGTGTCTGGTCAGGGAGCTGGCCCGCGGTGGCGCGCAGCATGCCGCGAGCGAGTATGCCCGGCGGTTCCAGGCGCCGGAGTCACACCGCCATCTCAACGTGGAGCGGTTGCTCGGGATCCTGCCTGCGGGCGCGCCCCGGGAGGCCTATCGGGAGGCCTTCGAGCGCTCCGACCTGGCAGCGATGATGCATTATTATCGGGAGAACTTCGCCCGTGAGCCCTATGCGCTGCCCGCGGGGGCGCCTGCCCCGGTGACCTGCCCGGTGCTGATGTTCCATGGTCTGGACGACCCCGCGCTGCTGCCGGATACCCTCAACGAGACCTGGCGCCATGTCGCCGCACCCTTGACGCTGGTGACCGTGCCGGGTGCCGCGCATTGGGTGCAGGAGGACGCCTGGGCGCGGGTCAACGCCACCACGGTGGACTGGCTGGCCCGGGAGTTTGCCGATGGTGCCTTGACAAGCCGTCCGGGCGGCGGTTGAAATCGAAAAAACCGACGAGTCAGTCTGTTTTTAGCGCGCGGTCCGGGCACAGCAGTCTGGACGCTTCACGGGGGAGCCACACATGACGTTCAGCGAGTCCCAGCTGCTCGATGCCTATCGGCGGATGCGTACCATTCGCGACTTCGAGGAGCGTATCCACACCGAGAACACCACCGGGGACATTCCCGGTTTCGTGCACCTCTACGCCGGTCAGGAGGCCATCGCCACGGGCGTGTGTCTCCACCTGAGCGAGAAGGACTACATCGGCTCCACCCATCGGGGGCATGGCCATTGCATCGCCAAGCTCTGCGACGTCAAGGGCATGATGAAAGAAATCTTCGGCAAACAGGGTGGGCTGTGTGCCGGCAAGGGCGGCTCGATGCACATTGCCGACCTGTCCCAGGGGATGCTCGGGGCCAATGCCATCGTCGGTGGCAACCCGCCGCTCGCGGTGGGTGCGGCACTCACCGCCAAGACCAAGCAGACCCGCCACTGCGCCGTCTCGTTCACCGGCGACGGCGGCTCCAACCAGGGCACGACCTTCGAGGCCATGAATATGGCCGTCGTGCTCCAGCTGCCGGTGCTGTTCGTGATCGAGAACAACGGTTACGGTGAGGGCACCGGTGCGGACTACGCGGTCGGCTCGAAGGACATTGCGGGGCGCGCCGCCGGCTTCGGCATGCCTGCCGTACGGGTCGACGGCACGGATTTCTTCGCTGTGGCCGAAGCGGCTGGTGAGGCCATCGAGCGGGCCCGCAACGGCGGTGGACCGAGTGCCATCGAAGCGGTGGCCATGCGTTTCTACGGCCACTACGAGGGCGATCCGCAGACCTACCGCTCGGCCGAGGAGCTCAAGCGTATCCGTGAAGACAGCGACTGCCTGCGGATCTTCCGGACCCGCGTCACTGCGGAGGGTACGCTGAGCGAGGCCCAGCTCGACGCCATCGATGCCGAAGTCGCCGAGTTGATCGACGAGGCGGTCGCCGAAGCGCGGGCGGCCGACTACCCGCCGGTGAGCGAACTGACCACCGACGTTTACGTGTCTTACTGAGGGGGACTGCGCCATGGCCAGGAAAACGATACGCGAGGCGATCAACGAGGCGCTGCGCCAGGAGATGGCCCGTGACCCGGACGTCATCATCATCGGCGAGGACGTCTCCGGTGGCGCCGGCGGCAGCGGCGAGGAGGATGCCTACGGCGGCGTGATGGGCGTCACCAAGGGGCTGATTGGCGAGTTCGGCCGGGAGCGGGTGATCGACACACCCATTTCGGAGTCCGCGATCATGGGAGCGGCGGCAGGGGCGGCGACCACCGGACTGCGCCCTGTGGCGGAACTGATGTTCGTGGACTTCGTCGGCGTGTGCTTCGACCAGATCATGAACCAGGCGGCCAAGTTCAGGTACATGTTCGGCGGCAAGGCGCGCACGCCGATGGTCTTGCGTACGATGATCGGCGCCGGCTTCCGGGCGGCCGCGCAGCACTCGCAGTCGCTGTATCACCTGTTCACGGCCGTGCCGGGGCTCAAGTGCGTCCTGCCGTCCAACGCCTATGACGCGAAAGGGCTGATGATCCAGGCGATCCGCGACGACGATCCGGTGATTTTCTTCGAACACAAGGCGCTGTATGACATCGCCGATGAAGTGCCGGACGAGGCCTACACGATTCCTTTCGGCGAGGCGAATTTCACGCGTGAAGGCGATGATGTGACCATCGTCGCGTTCTCCCGCATGGTCCATATCGCCAACGAGGTGGCGGACAAGCTCCGCCGCGAAGGCGTGTCCGTGGAGGTGCTCGATCCGCGCACCAGTTCGCCGCTCGATACCGATTCCATCCTCGAGAGCGTCGAGAAGACCGGCCGGCTGGTCATTGTGGACGAGTCTGCGGCGCGCTGCGGGCTGGCCGGCGATATCGCCGGCATGGTGGCCCAGGAGGGTTTCGACTTCCTGCGCGGGCCGATCCGGCAGGTCACTGTTCCGCATACCCCCGTGCCGTTCGCACCGACGCTGGAAGACGCCTATATCCCCTCGCCGGCCAAGGTTGAAGCGGCGGTGCGCCAGCTGCTGGACACCAAGCCTCGACGGATGTCCGCGTGAGCCTGCACGCCGTCAAGGTTCCGAAGTGGGGCCTGTCGATGGAGGAGGGCGCGGTGGTCGAGTGGCACGTGGCTGAAGGCGACGACATCGCCGTCGGTGACGAGTTGCTCGAAGTCGAGACCAGCAAGATCGCCAATGCGGTCGAGTCCCCCGTGGCCGGTCGCGTGGTGCGCATCGTGGCACAGCCCGGTGAGACACTCGCCGTCGGCGGGCTGCTGGCGGTGATCGCGGCGGCGGGGGGATCGCCCAGTGCCGCCGAGATCGATGACTTCGTCGAAGCGTTCCACGCCAACTTCGTGCCTGGCGGCGACGAGGAGGAGGGCGCGACGGCCGGGCCCCAGACGCTGGATGTCGATGGCGTGCGGATCAGCTATCTCGCGGCGGGCAGTGGCGAGGCCATACCCCTGGTGCTGGTGCACGGTTTCGGTGGCGACGCCAACAACTGGCTGTTCAATCTCGCCGAGCTGGCCATCGCGAGGCCGGTGTTTGCCCTGGATCTGCCAGGCCACGGCGCCTCGACCAAAACGGTGGGAGAAGGCAGCGTGGCCTCGCTGGCCGCGACGCTGCTCGGTTTTCTCGATGCACTGGCGATCCCCAGGGCCCACCTGGCCGGGCATTCGATGGGCGGGGCGGTGGTGCTCGAGGCGACCCGGCGCGCGCCGGAGCGGGTCGCCTCGCTCGCGCTGGTGGCCTCGGCGGGACTCGGGGGCCTCGTCAACGGCGAGTATCTCCGGGGTTTCATCGCCGGCCAGAGCCGTCGCGACATGAAACCCGTGCTCGCGCAGCTGTTCTGCGATCCCTCGCTGGTGTCTCGCGACCTGATCGAGGATATCCTCAAGTACAAGCGTCTGGACGGCGTCACGGCGTCGCTCGAGACGCTGAGCGCCGGCATCTTTCCCGGCGGTCGTCAGACGGCAGCATTGCGCGGTGTCCTGGATGACCCGGCGCGCCCGGCGCTGGTGATCTGGGGCCGGGAGGACAGGATTGTCAGTTCGGACGATGCCCACGGCCTGCCGGGGCATGTGCGTGTCGAGGTCCTGGACGACGTCGGGCACATGCCGCACATGGAGGCGGCCGGGCAGGTCAACCGCCTGCTCCAGGAACACTTGGGGTAAGCTTGCGGGTCGGGCGCCTGACGCCAGACTCGAGCGAGGACACCGTGAGCCGCAAAGCCACCCAGGAAGAGACTCCGGCGACCGCCTTGTCGATCGCGGTGCTGACCATCTCCGACACGCGCACGGAGTCGACCGACAAGTCCGGCGCGCTGCTGACCGACCGGCTGATCCGCACCGGCCACGCCCTGGCCGAGCGGCGCATCGTCCCCGATGACATCTACCAGATCCGCGCGGTGGTTTCGGCGTGGATCGCCGACCCAGACATCCAGGTCATCATCACCACCGGCGGCACCGGTGTGACCGGCAGGGACGGCACGCCCGAAGCGATCGAGCCGCTGCTGGACAAGATCATCGACGGTTTCGCGGAGGTGTTTCGCTGGCTCTCCTACGAGGAGATCGGCACCTCCACCATCCAGTCCCGCTGCATGGCCGGCGTGGCCAACGGCACGGTGGTCTTCTGCCTGCCCGGCTCTGCCAACGCCTGCGAAACCGGCTGGGACAAACTCATCTCCCAGCAGCTCGACAGCCGCAACAAGCCCTGCAACCTGGCCGATCTGATCCCTCGGCTGGGAGAGTGACCGGCGCGACAGGCTGAGCGCTTGTCTGGGCGGCCACGCTCCCGTAACCTTGGGGCCACCTCCGGGGTGGTCTTGCAGACCTGAGAGGCGGCCGGCCGCAAGGCATAGCCGCCAACCCGTTGAACCTGATCCGGTTAGTACCGGCGTAGGGACGGGGCCTGCCGTTTTTTCCCTCGCGCAACGACCGGGTCTCCTTTGCAGTCTGCAGGAGAGATCCATGAGCATGATCCGTAGTCTTCCGGCGGCGTTCATCGCCGCCACCCTGCCAGCCCTTGCCGCCGCGCAGGACGCGCCCCGTATCGATGAGATCATCGTCACCGCGGACTTTCGGGGCGACGCGCTCGGCCGCGTGCCGGCCAGCATTACGGTGCTCGACGCGGCCACCCTGCGCGATGCCGGGGTACAGCATCTCGAAGACGTCCTGGCACTGGTGCCCAACAGCAATTTCTCCGGCGAGAGCTCCCGGCCGCGTTATCTGCAGCTTCGGGGTGTCGGCGAGCGCAGCCAGTACCAGGGTGCACCCAACCCTTCGGTGGGCTTTATCGTCGATGACATCGACTTCAGCGGCATCGGGATGGTCGCGACGCTGTTCGACATCGAACAGCTGGAAGTGCTGCGCGGGCCGCAGGGGACGCGCTATGGTGCGAACGCGCTGGCCGGCCTGGTGTACGTCAAAAGCCGCGAGCCTGGTGAGCAGTTCGAACTCGACAGCGAGCTTACGCTCGGTAACGACAATGCCCGGTCGGCCGGGCTGGCCTTCGGGGGGCCGCTGGACGAGGCCTGGAGCTATCGACTCTCGGCCCAACGCTGGCGCAGCGACGGTTTCCGCGACAACGTGTTCCTTGGCCGCTCCGACACCAACCGCCGCGACGAACTCACCACCCGCGCCCGCTTGCGGTATGCGCCCGATGACCGCTTCCAGGCCGATGTCACGGCACTGTACATCGATCTGGACAACGGCTACGACGCCTTCGCCATCGACAACAGCCTGGTGACCCGGTCCGACCGTCCCGGACGCGACGCGCAGCGCTCGCGCGCCGCCTCGCTCAGGCTCGACTGGCTGGGTCGCGCGGCGCGGCTGCAGAGCATCACCTCCGCGGCGAATTCCGACATCGAAACCAGCTTCGACGGGGACTGGGGCAACGACGCCTTCTGGGGCGAGTTTGCGCCATACGACTTCTTCTCACGCACCGAGCGGCGGCGGCGCACCGCCAGCCAGGAACTGCGGCTGCTGTCCGAGCCTGGCGCCGAGCTGATGGCCGGACGTGCGGACTGGGTGCTTGGCGTCTACGGGCTTTCGCTGCAGGAAGACAACGACAACCTCGATCTCTTCAATGGCGAGGTGTTCCGCGAACTCGACAGTCGCTACAAGGCGCGTAATCTGGCGGCATTCGGCGAGCTCGACATTACCCTGGCCGAGGGCTGGCAGCTCAAGACCGGGCTGCGCCTAGAACGGCGCAGCGCCGAGTACACCGACAGCGCCGGCAGCGAGTTCGACCCGACGGAAACCATGTTCGGCGGGGCCGTCACGCTGACCTGGCAGGTGCACGACACGCTTGCCCTCTATGGTGGGGTCTCGCGTGGCTACAAGGCCGGCGGTTTCAATATCGGTCTGAACATCCCGCAGGAGCGACGCGGGTTCGATGCGGAGTCTCTTTGGAACTTCGAGTCCGGGCTGCGCGGGCGCCTCCTCGACGGTCGGCTGGTGACCCACCTGTCGGTGTTCTACATGCTGCGCCGCGACCAGCAGGTCAGCACGTCCTTCCAGCTCGATCCGACGGACCCGCTGACGTTCATCTTCTTCACCGACAATGCCGCCCGCGGTTACAACTACGGGGCGGAACTCGATGTGAACTGGCAGTTCGCGCGGGAGTTCGCCATGTTCGCAACCCTGGGTCTGCTGGAGTCCCGATACCGCGAATTCCCCGGCGGCCCGGTCGACCGCGAGCAGGCGCACGCGCCGAACTACCAGTACGCTGTGGGTCTCGACTGGCGCCAGCCTAAGGGCTGGTTCGCGCGTCTGGAGATGACCGGCCGCGATGCCTTTTATTTTTCCGACAGTCATGATCAGCGTTCGCGGGCCTACCATCTGCTGAACGCCCGGATCGGCTGGGAGAACGCGCGCTGGCAGGTCTCCGCCTGGGGCCGCAACCTGGGCAACCAGCGCTACGCCGTGCGGGGCTTTTTCTTCGGCAATGAGCCGCCGGACTTCGCCGATACGCTCTACATCCGGCGCGGCGATCCTCGCCATGTCGGGGTCTCCCTGCGTTACGGGTTCTAGGGGGTGATCGACACCCTTGCGGGCTGGCTGGCCGCGACCTCGGCGTGGGAGGCGGCAGGCGTGGTGCTGGCGATCGCCTACCTGCTGCTGGCCGTGCGCCAGAGCCTGTGGTGCTGGTATGCCGCGCTCGGCAGTACCCTGATTTACCTGTTCGTGTTTGCCGATGCGCGGCTGTACATGGAATCGGCGCTGCAGCTGTTCTACATGGCCATGGCGGTCTATGGCTGGCTGCAGTGGCGCTATGGTGGGCCGCGCGGCACCGGTCGCCGGGTCGGCCTGTGGCCGGCGTGGGTTCACGGCGCGGTCATCGTCGTGGTCCTCGGCCTGACCTCGCTGAGCGGTTGGCTGCTGACCCGCTACACGGCGGCGGAGCTGGCCTACGTGGATGCCTTCACCACGTGGGCGAGCCTGGTGGCCACCTGGATGGTGGCGCGCAAACTGCTGGAGAACTGGGTGTACTGGTTCGTCATCGACGCGGTGAACATCTATCTCTATCTCAGCCGCGAGCTCTATCTCACGGCGCTGCTGTTCGTTGTCTACCTGGTGATCATCGTGTTCGGATTTCTGGCGTGGCGGCGCGACTGGCGACGCGACACGATGGAGCCCGCTTGAAGCTGTCCCCGGACGGCGGGCACGCGCGGCGACTCGCCGGGCTGCTGCACGCCGCCGGGGTCGACGGTGATTTCACCGTCCTGGCCCGGCTCGGCAGCGGTCAGCACCACCTGACCTTCAAGCTGTCGACGGTGCAGGGCCTGCTGGTGGCGAGGCTGCCGGGCGCGGTCTGCCCGCCTCCCGGCCGGATCGCCGCCGCGACGGCGGTGCAGCGGGCAGCGGAGATCGCGGGGCTCGCCCCGCCGCAGTTGTGGTGCGATCCGGTCAGCGGTGCCTCGCTCAGCCGCTGGCTCGAGGGCGAGCCGTTGGCGCCCGAGGACCTGTGCCGTCCGGCGGTGGCTGGCGAGGTGGGGGCGCTGATCGCCAGGCTCCAGAGCCTGCCAATCGACGCGCCTGCGCCTGATCCGGGGGTGGCCGCGCGCGACTACGCGGCACGGCTGCGGTTCGGGCAGACCGCCGATACCGCTGGCCCGACCCGCGACCGCCGGCTGGCGCGTCTCGTTCGCCTGGCGGAGGCCTGTCGGCCGGCGGCGGGCGAGGCGCGACCGGCGCATGGTGATCTCGTCGCCGGCAACCTGCTTCGCACGTCGAGAGGGCTGGGTGTGCTGGACTGGGAATACGCCGGTCTCGCTCATCCATGGTGGGATCCGGCCAGCGTGGTCGCCTTGCATGGTCTCCCGACGCCGGCGACGCGCAGTTTGCTCGCGGCAGCCGGGCTGGACGCGGCAGCGGCGGAGTCGCCTGAGTTTGCCCGCATGGCGGAGCTGGTGGTGCTGCTGGCGTGGGCCTGGGCGGCGGCCGAGGCCGCGGCGCGGCCCGGAGATCCGCGCCCTCGGACCTGGCTTGGCGCCCTGGAAGCCAGACTGGCGGCACACGGGCACGGTCCGACGAGCTGACCGGCCGCTGCTATCATGGCGGCCGGACTTGTCGCAGGGACTGCGTGATGTCTGCCTCCATGTCGACCGCCGTGCCGCCACGGTTCTCGATCATCGTGCCCGCCTGGAATGAGGCGGGTTGGCTGCCGGACACCCTGGCTCATCTGCAGGCCGCCTGCCAGGGTCTCGCCGGCGCCTGGGAACTGGTGGTCGTTGACAATGCCTCTGACGATGACACCGCGGCGCTGGCCGCGGCCGGCGGGGCGCGCGTGGTCTACGAGGCCGAACCGGGCATCGCGCGGGCCCGTAACGCCGGCGCCGCGGCTGCGCGGGGCCAGTGGCTGCTGTTCGTCGATGCCGACACCCGGCCGCCCGCGGCACTGGTGGCCCGAACAGAAGCCGCGCTGGCCGACGGCGTGCTCTGCGGGGGCGGGGCGGTGCTCGCTTTCGACGGACTGTGCACGCCTCTCTACCGGCTGGGTACCCGCCTGTGGAACCGCCTGTCACGTGCCTCCGGGCTCGCGGCGGGCTGCTACCTGTTCGTTACGCGTGAGGCTTTCGAGGCGGTCGGGGGCTTCAATGCCCGGCTGTACGCGGGCGAGGAGGTGTTTCTCTCGCGGCGCCTGCGGCGCTGGGCACGGGCGCACGGTCAGCGTTTCGAGGTGCTCGACGGCCCGCCGGTGCTGACCTCGGGCCGCAAGGCCGAGTGGTTCTCACCCTGGCAGCATGCGCTCGTCATGCTCACGCTGCTGTTGTTCCCGCTGGCCCTGCGCTCGCGGCGTCTCAGCTGGTTCTGGTACCGGCGCCCGAAGTGAGTCCGGGCGCGGGTCGGCGTCGCGCGACCCCAGTGTGTTGTCAAATTACCACAGCAAGTCCGGCCCGAGACTGGATTTGCTGGCGCACTTTGTGTCTTAATCGCGTCGGCTGCGATCCGCATAGCATCGGGGGGTGTGCGGCGTTGTCATGGTGCAACAACCAGATATCCGGGAGGAGACTCGCACATGATCAGGAATCGTTTGATCGCCGCCAGCGTGGCGGCGGCATTTGCCGGGACAGGGCTCACACTGTCGTCGTCCGCCGGCGCCCAGGGGCTCGAGGAAATCGTCGTTACCGCGCGCAAGGTCGAGGAGACCCTGCAGGATGCGCCGGTCAGTGTCTCGGCGTTCAGCGAGCTGGCGATCCAGAATCTCAATATTCTCAGTGTCGATGACATCGCACGTTTCACCCCGGGCCTGAGCACCAGTGCCTATGTGGGTCGCCGTGGCGATCGGCCCGTGATCCGTGGCCAGTCCAACGTGCTGGCCGGCGTGCAGTTTGGCGTGGAGTCCGGCACCGCCTATTTCGTGGACGGGGTCTACTGGCCGGGCAGCATCGCCTCCCTGGACATGAACAGCATCTCGCGGGTGGAGGTGATCAAGGGGCCGCAGAGCGCGCTCTATGGCCGGAATACTTACGCCGGTGCGATCAACTTTGTCAGCCGGGATCCGTCCAACGAGTTCGAGGGCCGTGCCAGTGCGACCGCCGGCCGTCACGACGAGTACGAGGCCACCCTCTCGCTGAGTGCGCCGCTCATCGAGGATCAGCTGTTCTTCAGTGTCAACGGCCGGCTCTTCGAGTACGGCGGCGAGTACTTCAACCAGGCTTCGGGCGAGAAGGTCGGCCAGGAGCGGACCAAGGCGATTTCGGCCGTATTGACCTGGCAGCCGAACGATGGCGTGCAGGTGCGCCTGCGCTCGGCCTTTGGCAAGGACCGGGATGGCTTCACCCCGATCTTCCTGTGGAATTCCGACCAGAACAATTGCGCGCCGGGTTTCCGGTCTAACTTTTATTATCGCGATTGGGCGGCGCTGCTCACGGGTCAGGGTCTGCAGTACGGCACCAATGAGAACCAGTACTTCTGCGGCACCATTCCGTCGCGTCCGGACCTGATCGACCTGGACCCCAACCAGGTCCCGCTGGTGGGCTTTCAGCGCTACCAGTGGCTGAATTCGCTGGCCATGGACATCGACCTCGGCGACAGCGGTTACACGCTGACCGCCCAGGGGGCCTACCGCACCGAGCGGGATCGCTACGGCTTTGACAGCGACTTCCAGAGTGCGCCGATCAACATCATCACCACCCAGCAGAAGAACCTGGTCGATGACTATTCGGTTGAGCTGCGACTGGCCTCGCCGCAGGACGAGCGTCTGCGATGGCTGGCTGGTGTCTTCCTCTACGATCAGGATAACGACGAAATCCGGATCACCGCCGCCAATCCGTCCGGGGTCGGCCTCACGCCAGAGATCATCACCGGCGTGCGTAACCAGGCCCTGTTCGGCCTGGTCGAGTACGATTTCGCTGACGGCATCAGCGGTACGCTTGAAGCCCGTTATGCCGAGGAGCGCAAGGACCGGATCGATCCCGGGTTCACGGGTGAGCGGACCTTCTACTCGTTCACGCCGCGCGCGACCCTGGCTTGGGAGCTCAATCCAGACCTCAACCTCTACGGCATCATTGCCCGCGGCAACAAGCCAGGGGGCTTGAACGGTGCCCAGGGCGCCCCATCCGGACGGACGACCTACGAGGAAGAAACCTCGACCAATTTCGAGTTCGGCGCGAAGACCGTGTGGCTCGACGGACGTATGACCGCCAATGCTGCGGTGTATTACACCCGCGCCAAGGATGTGCAGCTGACCACCGCCGTGGGCTCGCCTGATGGCAGCAGCACGACCTCCATTGCCACCAACCAGGGCTCGGCGGAGATCTGGGGGCTGGAGCTCGAGGTGCAGGCGGCGCTCACCGACAACCTCATCGTCGGCGCCTCCTACGGCTGGAGTCGGCCGCGCTTTACCGAGGGCTGCGACGACTTCGAATACACGCTGAATTCGGGCGGTTTCCTGATCCCGCCGCTCGACCAGCTGACGCCGGAGCAGCGCGCACTCTGCTCGATCAAGGGTAACCGCCTGCCGCTGAGCTCGGAGCACCAGGCCACCCTCAACGCCCGCTTCACCCAGGAGCTCGGCCGGGGCTTCGAGTGGTTCGTCAGCGGCGACCTGACCTACGAGTCGAGCAAGTTCGTGCAGGTGCACAACCGGGCCCGTGTCGGCGCGGCCACGCTGCTGGGCATGCAGCTGGGGATCGAGAGCGACACGCTGCGCATCTCGATCTACGGGCGCAACCTGCTCGATGAGGACTCGGCAGTCAACGCCACCCGCTGGGGTGATCTCCGCTACAACGGTATTCCAGTGCCGCCGGGGATCTTCAACCGGGCGCCGGCGGAGGTCGATGGCCAGGCGGTCGACCGTGGTTTCCTGGGTCCGCGGGCGTTCTTCACCACACTGCGGCGCGGCCCGAGCTACGGCATCCAGGCGACCTGGCGCTTCTGAGCGTTCGGCACTGCCGCCGGCGGTGACGGGGCCGGGCATCCACCAGGATGCCCGGCCTTTTTCATGGCGCGCCGCCGCCCGCCAACCCCGGCTGCCTAGGCGCCGCCGGCAAAAAACCGCCAGCCGTCGCCGCGGCGCAGCGGCTGGGCGAAACCCGCCTCGAGTTCGAAATTCACGAACCACGAGAAGCGCAGCCTGAGCCCCACACCGATGCTGGCATGAATGCCGCCGCCCGTGCGGGCGTTGGGATCGACGCTGCCCCCGGCGAAGCCGGCCTCCGCCACCACCAGCAAGCGCAGCCAGTTCGGCCCCAGCGGCCGCAGATATTCCGCCGCCAGGTACCCGTATCGCTGGCCTTCGAGGTAGTCGTTGGAATACCCCCGCAGCGTGCCGGAGCCGCCGAGGTCATGGACGTTCTTCCTGCCGGGGCCGCCGGCGTACCAGCCGCCGCGGGCAATCAGATACAGGCTGTGATGTTCCCCCTGCGGCAGGGCCAGATACTCTTGGTAGCCCAGATCGATACGCCGGTAGCCGTAATCCGAGCCCCAGCCGCGCTCGGCGATCTCGGCGCTCAGGCTGGCGCGGCGACCGGTCTCGCTGTAGAGCTGAAATCGCCGATTGTCATGGCGCGCACCGACCAGCAGGGCGGTGGCGTGGCCGTCCGGGGCCGGGGCGGCGTCGCCCGCGACGCGTTGGTCCTCGTAGGCCAGCCCCGCATGGGCGAGCCAGCCCCGCCGGGGTCGCGTGTCGCGGAGATCACGGGTGACGCGCAGTTCTGCCCGGTGCAGGGTTTCGTCGAACAGTTCATCGCTGCCGCTGAGCCGCGCACGACGCTCGGTGCGCTCCACCTGTCCGGCCAGCCCCCAGTCGCCGACAAGCAGGGGGGCTTCATAGGCGATCCGCCCGCGCTGCTCCCGGTCGCGCAGGCGATCGGCAGGATAGCGTCCATCCGCGACAAATGCGTTCAACGTATGGTTCTCGCCGAAAGCGTTGTTCCAGCGCAGCTGCAATCCGAAGCTCCGGTCGCGGTCGGAGCTGGCATCGATGCGGGGCACTGGCAGCAGGAAGCGTTTCTCGCGCACCTCGACGTCAAGGGTCACGCCGGCGTCCACGTCGTCCAGGTCGATGGGTCGCGGGGTGATTTCGACCTGCCGGAACAGGCCGAGATCGTAGATGCCCTGTCGGCTGCGCTGAATCTCTTCAGGGTCTGCCGGTTCGCCGATGGCCAATGCCATCTCACGCAGCATGACGCGTTCGCGAGTCACCACGTTGCCGCTGAACTCGATCGCCACCACCGGCGGTGCCGCGGGTGCGGCGATGGCCAGTGCGGGGGGGGTCAACGCTACGGCACCGGCCACGGCGCCGGCTGCGAGGCTGGTGAGTCCCGGTCGGCCGTGCAGACGGTTCACGCGCTGCTGGCGGCGTCAGTGGAGGCCAGCGTCGCCAGGGCATGCTCCAGGCGCGCCAGGGTGCGCTCCGGATGCTGCAGCTTGTCCAGGCCGAACAGGCCGATCCGGAAGCTCCGGTAGTCTGCCGGCTCATCGCACATCAGGGGAACGCCTGCGGCAATCTGCAGGCCCAGCCCGGCAAAGGCCCGACCGGTGGACAGGGCCTCATCACGGGTGTGACAGACGATCACCCCGGGCGCCTCGAAGCCCTCTGCCGCGACGCTGGCATGGCCATACTGCGCCAGCAGGCCGCGCGCCGCGCGGCCAAGGGTCACCAGCCGTTCGCGCGCGAGCTCGAGCCCGAAGCGCCGGGTCTCGTGCATCGCATCACGAAACATCCGCAGCGCATCCGTCGGCAAGGTCGCGTGGTAGGCATGGCCACCGTCTTCATACGCGCGCATGATGGCCAGCCAGCGCCCGAGATCACAGGCGAAACTGCTGCTGCGAGTCTCGGCCAGGCGGGTCAGGGCACGGTCACCCAGCATCACCAGGCCGGCGCAGGGCGACGCGCTCCAGCCCTTCTGCGGGGCGCTGATCAGCACATCGACCCCCAGGGTCCGCATGTCCACCCACAGGGTGCCGGAGGCCACGCAGTCGAGGACCAGCAGACCGCCCGCCGCGTGCGTGGCTTCGGCCAGCGCCTGGATGTAATCGTCAGGCAGCAGGATGCCCGCGGAGGTCTCGACATGCGGTGCAAAGACCACGTCGGGCCGATGACTGCGGATGTGGGCGACCGCCTCGTCCAGTGGTGCCGGTGCCAATGCGGCATCCGTCGCATGCCCCTGACGACGGGCTTTGAGCACCTCGCAGTCGGCGGGGATGCCACCGGCCTCCAGGATCTGGGTCCAGCGGTAGCTGAACCAGCCGTTGCGGATCACCAGGCAGCGGGCGTTGCCGGCGAACTGCCGGGCCACGGCCTCCATGGCAAACGTGCCCCCGCCAGGAATCACGGCCACGCCGTCGGCCTGGTAGACCTCGCGGAGTCCGGCAGAGATCTCCCGCATGACCGTCTGGAAGGCGGCTGACATGTGGTTCAGTGAGCGTTCGGTGAACACCACCGAGTACTCGAGCAGGCCATCGGGATCAACGGGGGAAGGCTGTTCGGACACGCCGCGGATCTCCTCGTTCAGGGCTCACCGCAACGGCAGTCGCGGCCTCTCGCTGGTTTTATTCTGCGGGAGTGCAAGTGCCCTGTCACCCGCACGGGCGAGACGGCTTGCATCGCGCAGCGGCCGCTTTCATCATCGGGCACCAGACATCCTCTCAGGGGGCGGCAGATGAACGCTCAGCGCCAGGCCGGGTTCGCCAGCTTCAGCGAGTTCTATCCCTTCTATCTCGCCGAGCACCGTCACCGGACCTCCAGGCGTCTGCATTTCATCGGGACAGCGCTAGGCCTGCTCGCCGTGGGCTGGTCGGTGCTCAGCCTGAATCCCTGGTGGCTGCTGCTGGTGCCGGTACTGGGCTACGGGTTCGCCTGGTCCGGCCATTTTTTCTTCGAGAAGAACCGTCCGGCCACCTTCCGCCATCCGCTCTACAGCCTGATCGGCGACTACCGCATGTTCTGGCAGATGCTGACGGGACGCATCCCGTTCTGATCTGGGGGCGTCATATCAGCTGCAGCAGCCGTTCCCGAAACGCGCGTATCCGCGCCGCGTTGGCGCCGACATCCGAGACCCCGACCCGGGATTTCGAGCGAATGTCGAGGAGGGTCGCGTCGTCCCCCGCCTGGATGCGAATCACGACGTCATCGCGGAAGCCGAAGTAGCGCGTCGTGTCCGTGGCCTCGATCCGGCCTTCGGTGGGGACTTCGGCGACGATCTCCCAGCCGAGTTCATAGGCCACCTGCAGCGCCGCGGCGAATACGGTCTGCGGGGTTGCTTCGAGGCGCAGACTGCGTAGATCGGGATAGGCCTCACGTTGCAGCGCCGCGACTTCGGCGCCCGGATGCTCGGCAGGATTGTCGGCATCGGCACGCAGGCCGCGCAGGGCGACAAAGGCGGGCGGCTCGTCCGTGTCGGTGGAGATGTCGTGGATCGCCGGCACTCCTTGGGCGGCCAGGAACCAGCTGACGAGATTGATGGTGAGCCCGAGTCCGGCGATGCCGGCGATCAGGCTGCCACCGGCGAGCGCGCGGCTGCCGCGGCGCAGGTTCCAGAGCGTGCCGATCACGCCCATCACGAGCGCAAGCACCGCGCCCAGGGCCGCAACGGTGAACACCAGGAAGGCCGCGTTCAGGGACAGCAGGCCGGTGCGATGGCCTGGTCCGGCGATGGCGAACAGCACGCCGGTCAGCACCAGCAGAAAGACCGCGGTCCAGCCACAGGTGAGTGCGCCGCGCGAGACGGGGGTTGCAGTCGCCATGGCTCAGTCCTCTCGCGCCGGGACGCGCGTGAGCAGCGCCTCCCTGAAGTCACGGATGCGCCGGGCATTCGTACCCACATCCGACATGCCGACGCGGGATTTCGAGCGTACGTCGACAACGCTGCCCTCGCCATCCGGACGGACACGAATCACCACGTCATCCTGGAAGCCGAAATAGCGGGTGGTGTCGGTGGCCTCGATCCGGCCCTCGGCAGGCGCCTCGGCCACCAGCGCCCAGCGCATCTGATTCACCACCGCCCGCGCCGCCTCGAACGTCGCATCGCTCGGCGCTGCGATCCTGATCGGCTCGAGATCAGGGTAGGCCTCGCGCTGACGCACCGCGACCTCTTCGCCGGGGTATTCAGGCGGGTTGGGGGCGCCGGTACGCAGCGGCAGCACAGCGACGAACGGCGGCGGGTCCTGGGTGTCGGTGGTAATGTCATGAATCGGCGGGACCGACTGCGCCGTGGTGCGCCAGTTGATGAAATTCACTGTCAAGGCCGCGCCGACCAGTAGCACCACGAACCCCAGGCCGGCCATGCGCCGGCTGCCGGAGAGCAGGTTCCAGAGCAGCGCGGAGAAACCCAGCACGATACAGGCCACGCTGCCCCAGAAGGCCATTCGCAGCAGCGTGAACAGCGCCGTGCGTACGCCGATCCATTCGGCGCGGTAGGCCGGCCCGGTATACGCCAGGACCAGCAGGGTGAAGACCAGCGCCACCAGCGCCAGCCAGCCCAAGGCCAGTGCCCAGCGGGACGGCAGTCGGGGGGGATGCGGGTCGCTGGACATCAGAGGGCTCCGGCAGCGGTGGGTGCGCGTGAGAAGATACCCGGCACTTCGGGCAGGGGCAAATCCGCCGTGGTAAGGGCTACACTGAGGTCGCCGTCGACTGGCTGGGAGTGTCCATGACCCTGGAGCAGGGAATCGTTTTCGCCGTGCTTGGTCTGGCCCTGGCAATGTTCGTCTGGGGCCGGTTCCGCTACGATCTCGTTGCCCTGCTGGCGCTGCTGGTCGTGGTGCTCACAGGTGTGCTGCCTGCAGATCAGGCCTTCACCGGCTTTGCCCACCCCGCAGTGATCACCGTCGCCGCGGTGCTGGTGATCAGCCGCGCGCTGCAGAACGCAGGGATTGTCGATGTGGTGATCCGCCTGCTCTCGCCGCTGCGCGGACGGATGATTCTGCAGCTGGTCGGGCAGACGGTTGCGGTCGCCGTGCTCTCGGCCTTCATGAACAACATCGGTGCCATGGCCCTGATGTTGCCGGTGGCGCTGCGCAACGCCTATCGGGAGAGATACTCGCCCGCGATTGCGCTGATGCCACTGGCATTCGGCTCGATCCTCGGCGGCATGACCACGCTGATCGGGACCCCGCCGAACATCATCATTTCCACCTTCCGCGCGGAGACTCTGGGCGAAGGCTTCTCGATGTTCGCCTTCGCGCCGGTGGGCGGAACGGTGGCGCTGCTTGGGGTGCTGTTTGTCGCCCTGGTCGGCTGGCGGCTCATTCCAGCGGAACGGGTGGACGCCGGGACGGGTGACTCGCCACTGGATATCAGCGATTACATCACCGAGCTGCGCGTGCCTGAGGACTCGAAGCTTGCCGGGATGAGTGTCGATGAGGTCGAAAAACTCGCCGACGACGAGGCGGTCATCGTCGGCCTGGTGCGCGACCAGTCCCGGCGCCTGGCGCCACGCGGTCATGTGGAACTGCACGCCGGGGACCTGCTGGTGGTCGAGGCCGACCCGGAGGCGCTGAAGGAGTTGATCGGCGCGAGCGATCTCGAGCTCGAGGAGGAACGTGAGCTCGAGCATGGCGACCTGCGCTCCGATGAGGTGGTGATGTTCGAAGCCATTGTCGGCACGGCCTCGGCCCTGGTGGGCAAGACGCCTGCGGCGATCCGGCTGCGCGACCGTCATGGCCTGAACCTGCTGGCCGTCGCACGCCAGGGCCGTCGGATCCATCGCCGCTTGAGCCATACTCGCCTCCGGCCCGGCGACGTGCTGCTGTTGCAGGGGGGCGAGGAACGGATGAAAGAGGCGCTCTCGGAGTTCGGGCTGCTGCCGCTGGCCGAGCGCGATGTCAACATTGCCCGGCCGAAACACCTGCTGCTGGCCAGTGGGATCTTCGCCTCGGCGATCGTGACCGTGGTCACAGGCCTGCTGCCCGCGCATATCGCCTTTGCCACGGCGGTGGCCGGCCTCGCGCTGTTCAGCGTGGTTCGCCGGGATGAGCTCTACACGGCCGTCGACTGGCCGGTGATCGTGCTGCTCGGCGCGATGATTCCGGTGGGTACGGCGCTCGAGCTGACCGGCGGGACCGCCCTGCTGGCCGATGGCGTGCTGGCCCTGACCGGTGATTTCGGGCCGGTTTGGGTGGTCGTGCTGCTGATGGTCGCCACGATGATGCTCTCGGATGTGATCAACAACAACGCCACGGCAGTGCTGATGGCACCGTTGGCCTTCGACCTGTCAGGCCGTCTCGGGGTCAACGCCGATCCCCTGCTGATGGCCGTGGCCATCGGCGCGTCCTGCGCGTTTCTGACCCCCATCGGCCACCAGTCCAATACGCTGGTGTTCGAGCCCGGCGGCTATCGTTTCGGCGACTACTGGCGGATGGGTCTGCCGCTGGAGGCCATGATTGTCGTCGTTTCGGTGCCGCTGCTGCTGCTGATCTTCCCGTTGTGAGTCCACGTTACAATGACGCCTGGTCCGCAGAGACGGATCGGGTGCATGAGGGCGTGTGATGGCAACAGTGGCATTCATCGGTCTGGGCGTGATGGGCGCACCCATGGCCGGTCATCTGGGCGCCGCCGGCCATCAGCTGCGGGTGTGGAATCGTGGCCGCGAGCGTCTCGACGGCTGGCTGGCACGTCACGCAGGCGTGCGCACGGCCAGTCCTCGCGAGGCGGCTACCGGGGCTGAGTTCGTCTTCACCTGTGTCGGGGACGACCCGGACGTCGAGGCCGTCGTCTGCGGCGAGGACGGCGTGCTCGCCGGGCTGGCCCCAGGCGGTGTCTGGATCGACCACACCACCTGCTCGGCGGCGCTGGCGCGACGTCTCGCCGCACAAGCCTCGGCCCTGGGGCTGTACGCACTCGATGCCCCGGTTTCCGGCGGCCAGGCGGGCGCGGAGAACGGGACCCTGACGGTCATGACCGGTGGTGAGCGCGCCGCATTCGAGCGCGCGGAACCGGTCATGCGCAGCTACGCGAAGCGCGTGCGCCTGCTTGGCGCGGCCGGTGCCGGCCAGCTGACCAAGATGGTCAACCAGATCTGCATTGCCGGTCTGCTCCAGGGGCTGGCCGAGGGCCTGCATTTCGGCGAGCGCGCCGGGCTCGATCTCGAGGCGGTGGTCGAGGTTCTCTGCGCCGGCGCAGCGCAGTCCTGGCAGATGGACCATCGGCATCGCAGCATGGCTGCAGGTGAATTCGATTTCGGTTTTGCGGTGGAGTGGATGCGCAAGGACCTGCGCATCTGTCTCGAGGAGGCGCGCCACTCCGGGACCGCCCTGCCTGTCACGGCGATGGTCGATCAGTTCTACGCCGAGGTCATGGCCATGGGGGGTGCCCGCTGGGATACCTCCAGCCTGATTGCCCGCCTCCGGCAGTGCGCTGGTGACCGCCGAAAGGAGATCCGTAACTCATGAATCCCATCCTCGCCGACCTGCTTCACGTGCTGGAGCTCGAGCGCATCGAGCAGGACATTTTCCGGGGCGAGAGCCGCGACATCGGTGCGCCACAGGTGTTCGGCGGGCAGGTGCTGGGCCAGGCGCTCTCCGCTGCGAGCCAGACGGTCAAGGATCGTGTGGTGCACTCGCTGCATGCCTATTTCCTGAGGCGCGGCGATTTCAACGCCTCGATCGTGTTTCATGTCGACCGGTCGCGGGACGGTGGCAGTTTCAGTGCCCGGCGGGTGGTCGCGATCCAGCACGGTCGGCCGATTTTCACGCTGTCCTGCTCGTTTCAGGTGCCTGAGGAGGGTTTCGAGCATCAGGTGTCCATGCCCGAGGTGCCTGAGCCGGAAGGGCTGGCGGACGCACAGACGCTGTATTCGGGCGAAATGCCGGGCATTCCCGAGAAGATTCAGCGGTTCCTGACCCGCAAACGGCCGTTCGAGTTCCGGCCGGTCGACCCGATCAATTTCCTGCGCCCGGAAAAGCGTGATCCGGTGAAGTCGGTGTGGCTGCGGGCGACCGACGCCCTGCCCGATATCGATCAGATTCACCGGGTGCTCCTGGCTTACGTCTCCGACTATGAGCTGCTGGGCACAGCGGCCTTGCCCCATGGCCTGCGCTTCGGTCACGACGATGTGCAGATGGCCAGCCTGGATCACGCGATGTGGTTCCACCGCCCGCCCCGCGTCGACGAGTGGTTTCTCTATACCTCGGACAGCCCGGCGGCCCAGGGGGGGCGGGGTCTCGCGCGCGGGATGTTCTTCAGCCGCGATGGCACGCTGATGGCCAGCACCGCCCAGGAAGGCCTGATCCGCGTGCGCCGTCGCGACGGTTCGCCGGACTGAACACACGGTCCGCCTCACCCTGGGATGAGCAAGGAGCATCCGCCATGACCGACAGCCTGACGCTCGAGCAGCGTATCCGCCGACTTGAGGATCGCGAGGAGATCCGCGAACTGGTCGCCCGCTACGGGATCGTCATCGACGATCGGGTGATCGAAGGCATCGCGGACTGCTTCACCGTGGATGGCGCGTTCCGCTCGCGAGACGGGGTGCTCAATGCCCGTGGGCGCGAGGCCGTGGTGGCGCAGTTTCACGGCCGTTTCGCGGTGCTCGGGCCGAGTAATCACTTCACCCATGATCACATCATCGAGTTCGATCCGGGTCATCCGGACCGTGCGACCGGGCTGGTGACCTCGCATGCGGAAGTCGTGCGTCACGGGGATGCCATGTGGACGGCACTGCGCTATGAGGACGAATACCGTCGGGAGGACGGGCGCTGGCGCTTCGCCGACCGTCTGCTGTCGTTCCTCTACTATGTCCGGGTCGAGGACTACGCCTCGGCAATGGCCGGGCGCGATCGTATGCGCGCCTATGCTGAGCCGGCCGAGGCCGATTTCCCGGAAAAGCTGCCGAGCTGGCAGCGATACTACGGGGATTGACACCGCCGCCCGCCGACTCGGTGGCGCGTCGGTTCAGTCCAGCATTTCGAGCTTGCGCCCATATTCATTGCGGATGGCGGCGAAGGTGGCGTGTTCCTGTGCACGCAGCAGGCTGAGCCTCGCGGCCTCCCGCTGGCCGAGGGCCTCGAGCGTCTGGGCCCGCAGGAAGTGGAATTGATGTTCTTCCTCGCGCAGGCGGATGGCACGCTCCACGGCGCGCAGGGCCGCGTCCAGATCTGCCTGAGCTACCGCCTGTTCCGCCAGGAAAAAGTGATAGTAGGGATTCTGTAACTGATGTCGACGGATACGATCGCGATAGACGGCCGCCAGGTCACCCTGTCCGAGACGGTCGTAAAGGCGGGCCAGGTTGCTCATGGCGACCTTGTGGCCGGCGTCATGCGCCAGCGCCTGATGGAAGGCGGCTTCGGCATGCGTGTCCAGGCCGTTGCGCTGGAACAGCACACCGAGGTTGGTCCAGGCGGGGGTCGAGCGCGGATCGATCATCAGCGCTGCGCGGAAATGCAGGAAGGCGGTACGCGGGTCGTCGTCGATCAGTGCCTCCACGGCGAGATTGTTGTGGAACAACGCGTCGACGACCGCATCGCCGACCGGGCGTTGCGGATAGTTGCCG
This sequence comes from Gammaproteobacteria bacterium, assembly GCA_003567475.1. Taxonomy (GTDB): domain Bacteria; phylum Pseudomonadota; class Gammaproteobacteria; order Steroidobacterales; family PWYM01; genus PWYM01. The sequence continues at coordinate 24,863 of PWZL01000048.1, forward strand.
GTGTATTCCGGCGCGTTGAAGTCGACCACATGGTCGTGTGTGCTGGCGCGCTCGCGGGTCGTGCGATGGACCCGGACATTGACGTGCTGGTTCAGCATCAGCAGCTCGCCGCCACTGCTCCACACCGGGGGGATATCCACCTGTTGGTAGGACACTTCCAGCCCGGCGTCGCGGGCCAGGGCGACGAAGAGATTGGTGAATGACAGGCAGTTGCCGACCCGAGTCTCGAAGGTCTCGGTCGCCGTGCCCGTGATGGTGGACTGATAGTTGAGCGTCAACAGACCATTGCGGCGCATCTCCCAGAGCAGCCGCTGCAGCCGCCCCTCTGCTGAGGAGACGCCGGCGACGCTGCGTGAAACAAAGTCGCGCATCTCCGGCGTGAGTGCCCGGGTCTCGATGGCGGGCAGCGCCTGTTCGGAGATCGATTCGCCCAACAGCACCGACCCGTCGAGCAGCTCGGCGACCGGGGGCAGCTCGCCGCTGCGCGGCAGGGGTGGCGTGGCGGCGCAGCCGGCAATCGACACGACCACCACCAGCGCCAGGGCAGAACGGAACACCACCTCGGACCTCTCTCGCAGACGGTCGTCCGCCGCTTTGGCGGCTGCGCGGCGCCGTCTTTTCTGAAACCTGACGGTTAGATCACGCGCGAGTAGCGGGGTTCCGTGGGACTGCGCGCCGCGTGCAGGTACGCATCAAAGGCCATCGCGATCGGGCGCAGTAGCAGCCGACCGCGATCACTGACCTCGATGGTGTCGCTGGCCACGGCAACCAGCCCGTCGTCGGCCAGCGGCAGCAGACGCTCGAGCTCGGGGGCGAAGTGCCTGGCGAACTCGATCGCGTAGCGCTGCTCGATGTCGCGGACGTCCAGACGGCGTCCGCACATCAGGGCCTGGATGATTTCGCCCCGCAGCAGGTCTTCATCGTCCAGGACCAGGCCCTGCGCCACGGGGATGCGGCCAAGACTGACCTCCGCTGCCCAGTGTCCGACATCGCGGTGATTCTGCGCGAAGGCCGGCCCGATCCGGCCGATGGCCGACACCCCGAGTGCCAGCAGATCACGGCCTGCGCCCGTGGCGTATCCCTGGAAGTTGCGCTGGAGCGTGCCCTCCCGCAAGGCGACGGCGAGTTCGTCGTCTGGCAGTGCGAAGTGGTCCATGCCGATGTAGACATAGCCGGCCTCGGTCAGTCGCTCGATGGTCATCGCCAGCAATGCGAGTTTCTCGGCGGCCGATGGCAGATCCTCAGCGCGGATCTGGCGCTGGACCTTGAACCGGTCCGGCAGGTGGGCATAGCTGTACACGGCCAGCCGGTCGGGCCGCAGTCCGATCACGGTCTCGAGAGTCTGGGCAAAGCGTTCGCGGGTCTGCAGCGGCAGGCCGTAGATGAGGTCCAGATTGATCGAGCGGAAGCCGGCCTGTCTGGCCGCATCGATGACTTCGGTGGTCTGGTCGATGCTCTGGATGCGGTTGGTCGCCTGCTGCACGGCAGGATCAAAATCCTGCACGCCGATGCTCAGTCGGTTGAAACCCAGCCCGGCGAGATGATGGATGCGTGCAGCGTCGGTGGTGCGCGGATCGATCTCGATCGAAAACTCGCGCGCCTCACCCGGCTCCAGCGCCAGCGCCGTATCCAGCGCGCGCATGAGGCGCGAGAGCTCGGCATCCTTCAGGTAGGTTGGTGTACCGCCGCCGAAGTGCAGCTGGTCGACCTGCGGGCGCAGCCCGAACAGGCTGCTCTGTAGCGCGAGTTCCTGCACCAGCACCTCGAGGTAGTCCTCGGCGCGGCGATAGTTGGCGGTGACGACCTTGTTGCAGCCGCAGTAGTAGCAGACCGTGCGGCAGAACGGCACGTGGACATAGACGGACAGCGGGTCGCTGGTGTGTTCCCGCTGCGCCCGCACCAGAAGGCGGTACTCCTCCTCGGCCATCGGCCGGAACTGTGGCGCGGCGGGGTAGGAGGTGTAGCGTGGTCCGCGGGTGTCGTATTTGTCGAGCAGGGCCGCATCGAACTGCAGGGCCTCGGCCATGGGGGTGCTCCAGGAGACGTCAGCCCATGAGCGTAGGCCAGCCCGATCGCTCGCGCAGTCGTGGATTTTCCCTATCGCGGTCGCGCAGGGTCGTCGGCCAGCCGCCTCAGCATCGCGGCGACGGCGGTGGTCTGCGCCGCGCTGCGCTCGGCGTAGTCCTCGCCGCTGTAGCCCCACCAGTCCCAGCACCCCTGGGGGTTCAGGGGACGCAGACGACTGGGGCGGACCTGCGGGTACAGCACCACGATATCGTTGTGCTCGGCCCAGGCATTGAGCCCGGTGTGGCGGACAAAGGCGTCGCCGATGAACTCCTCGGACTGGCGGCAGCCGTGGAAAGCCACGTGCAGCCGGCAGGTCCGCGTGCCGTCCTGGCAGGCCGGCGGGAGGTACAGCCAGCCGGACTCATGCAGCGAATGCCGGTCGCGCGACGGCCAGAAGGGTCGCTGATCGAAACGGTGCAGGCCACCCGGCCTGCCGGTCCCGTCGGGCGGTGTGAGGTCATCGAGCAGCGCACGGAGCAGTTTGCCGGCCACATCCACGCCGCAGGCGGTCAGATACGGCGGATCGAAACCTTCGCAGGCCGCACCGAAATCCACGGTCGGCCAGCCATGTACCGCGTCGATATCCTCGCGCAGGAGGATCTGCGCCTCGGGTGCATAGGCCTGGTAAAACCCGGCCAGCGCGCGGTTGACGCCGGCACTGATCACGGTGTCGCGGGCGCCACGAAACAGCCAGATGCGGTCATCAGCCACAGCCGCTGCTGGGGCAAGGCGGCCTTCGTCGGCGAGGCGGCGTGCCTCGGCCGCCAGTCGCCCGGCCTCGAGACTCGACTCGTCACCGTCGATACAACGCCCCAGCGCCTGCTGCAGGCGACCCTCGGCGCAGCGCCAGGGGCCTGCCGCCAGCACCGCGACCCCGCTGATCCAGTCGGCATGGGCGAGGTGAAACTGCGTGGCCATGTAGCCCCCCGCGGAGATGCCGGACACCGTGACCCCGGACAGCGCGAGCCCAAGTGCCGGCAACTGACCGGGGGTCGCGGCGGCGCTCTCCGGTGAAACCCCGTCCGGGGTCGACATCTCGCCGTCGCTGCATGCGCCACCCAGCAGGACAACCAGCACCGCCAGTGTGAGGCCGTGAGGTCGCCGCATCTCAGCAGCGCCCCTGGGCCAGCAGGGACGCGAGGAAGGCGTCGATGGCCGCGATGCTGGTCGGTTCGTCGAGCTGCGGCACGTGGCCGCGGCCTGGAATCACCGCCACCCTGAGCTCGGGTTTCTCGGCCTGCATGCGGGTCAGCGTCGCCTCGCTCAGGATGTCCGAGAGTGCCCCCCGCAGCGCCAGTGTCGGCATGGTCAGTGCGCCGAACAAGGGCCAGGGGTCCGGCGCCTCGCCACTGACGTCCTGCACGGCGCGGCCGATGGCCGGATCGTAATCCAGGCGGGGTTGGCCCTGTTCGTCCTCACGGTAGCTGCGGTGCGCGTAGTCCAGCCAGGCGTCTTCATCGAGGTCGGGCAGGGCGAGCCCGTAGATCCCGCGGATCTGGGCAGTGGCAGCCGCCCAGTCGCTCACCGGCGGCAGCCGCCCGGCGTAACCGCGGATACGTGCCAGGCCTTCCGGCGCGATTTCAGGGCCGATGTCGTTCAGCACCACACCGGCCAGGCGGCCCGGCTGCTGCGCGGCCATGATCATGGCCATCAAGCCGCCCAGCGAGGTGCCGACCACCACGACGCGTTCCAGCCCGAGCGTATCGAGCAGTCGCCAGGTGTCGGCGACGTAGGTGGGCGGCTGGTAATTGCGCCAATCCGGGTCAGGGTCGGAGTGACCACGCCCGCGCAAATCTGGACACAGTACGCGGTGACGCGGCGCAAGTCGCCTGGCGAAGGGGATGAAATCCCGGCTGTTGCGGGTCAGCCCCGGCAGGCAGAGGATGGGGGGCGTCGCGCTGTCCGGCGAGCCGAAATCTCGATAGAACAGGCTGAGGCCGTCTGCACTCTGCCAGCGGGCCGTCGTAGGGTCAGGGCTGTCGTGGCGCATGGAGATTCCCTCGCTGGTCGGCCAGGGCTCAGTTCGCGAGCAGCGTGTATTCCCGGCGAAGCTCCCGTTTGAGGACCTTGCCGTTCGGGTTGCGGGGCAGGCTCTCCCGGAAGCGCACCGCGCTGATGCGCTGCTGACGGCCGAGCCGCGCGTTGGTCCAGGCACAGAGCCCCTCGGGCTCGGGCGCATCACGGCGGGGTACGACCACGGCGAGCGGCGTCTCGCCCCAGTTGTCGCTCGGTACGCCGATCACGGCGACTTCCGCGATATCGGGATGTTCAAGCATCACCGCCTCGATATCGGCCGGGAAGATGTTCTGGCCACCGGAGACGATCATGTCCTTCTTGCGGTCAACGATCCAGAGATGGCCGTCTTCGTCCATCCGACCGATGTCCCCGGTGCGCAGCCAGCGCGCGCCCGTCGCGTCGGTCCAGGTGGACTCGGCATTGGCATCATCACGATTGAGGTAGCCGGCCATCAGGATACGGCCGCGGCCGACGATTTCGCCGGGCTCGCCCGGTGGGCATTCCCGGCCTGTGTCGTCGATGATGCGCACTTCGGTGCCCGTGAGCGCCTGGCCGACGGCGCCCGGGCGCTCAGCTGCGGTCTCCGGGTCCTGGGTGGTGATCAGGCCCTCGGTGAGTCCGTAGAGTTCGATGAATGCGCCGCCCAGGCCAGCGAGCAGCTGGTGCTTGAGGTCCACCGGCAGCGGTGAGCCGCAACACATCACGGCCTGCAGGCTGCTGCGGTCGGCGGTGGCATAGGCCTCGCTGTCCACCAGACGCTGGAACTGCACCGGGACCATCGCGAAGTGGGTGATGCGTGCCCGCTCGATCAGCGCAAGTGCTGCGCCGGCGTCGAAGGCCGGCATCACGACCACCGTGCCACCGGCGACCCAGGTGCACAGCATGGCCACCCAGCTGATGTTCGAATACAGCCCAAGCGAGCAGAGCGTGACCGCGCTCCCGTGGTAGCGCAGGGCGATCCCGAGATCACAGGCCCAATCGAGGCGTCGGCGATGCGTATGCACAATGCCTTTGGGGAGTCCGGTCGTGCCAGAGGAATAGATGATATTGCAGGGTGCCTCGTCCTCGATCCGGACGTCCGGGGGCTGCGCATGCGCCGCGCCCCACCAGGTCTCCCAGGCCAGCAAGTCCTCGCCCACCGGCTCGGTGCCGGTGCAGATCCGCCGCCCGCCCAGTGCGCGACGAAGCTCGCCCGGAAGTCCGTCCACCCGGGCGCGGTGCGCCGGGGTCACGACGACGGCCCGGGCAGCGCAGTCGCGCAACATACTGGCGATGGCGGAATCGGCCACCGAGGGGTTGAGTGGCACCGCCACCAGGCCGGCGCGCATGGCGCCGAACATCGCCAGCGGCATCTCGAGGCCATTGTCCATCAGGATGCCGACGCGCTCGCCCGGTGACAGTCCGAGCGCGATGAAGGCGTTGGCCGTGCGGTCCAGGGCGGCGCTGAACGCCGCCCAGTCCAGCGTGTGCTCACCGCAGACCAACGCCCGCCGCCGTGGCCGTTGTCGGCCGTGGCGTGCCAGGACTTCCGGCAGCAGCGGCGCCGGCGCTTCGAACCAGGCCATCAGAAGCTGTAGCGCAGGGAGAGCGTCCAGGTGCGCGGGTCACCGTAGTAGGCGGTCTGGATGTTGCCGACGGCCGTGAACTCCTGCGCATCCACCTTGTAGACCTTGTCGGTGAGATTGCGCACGCCGCCGGTGACTCGCCAGCGCGCATCATCGCTCAGCCAGCTGACGAAGGCGTTGGCCAGCCAGTAACCGGACTGTGTCAGCACATCCTGGTTGTCCACCGACAGCCAGGCCTTGCTGCGGTAGGCGCCATCGGCGCCCAGTGTGACCGCCCCGGAGGTGCCGAACTCGAAGGTATAGCTCGCCGCCAGTCTGGCGGTCCACTCCGGCGCGAAGGGCGGCTCGTCGCCGGAGCGGTCGATGATGATGATGGAACCCTCCGGGCCCTGCGCGCGGCCACTGAACTCCTTGTAGTCGACTTCCAGATAGCCCAGCTGGGCGGCGAGGGTGAGGTTGTCCACCGGCACCCAGGCCGCTTCCACTTCGGCGCCCCAGATCTCGAGCTTGCCCGCGTTGACCACCGGAAAACCGAAGTTCGGCACCGGGTCGTCGGGGTTGGCGATCTCCGAGATACGCGCCTGGAAGTCCTTGTAGTCGCTGAAGAACGCCGCGGCGTTCAGGCGGAGTCGATTGTCCGCCAGGGTGCTCTTGGCACCGACTTCCCAGGTCCAGACATACTCGGGATCGAATACGCTGACGTCGGCCGGGCTGTTGGCGCGGCCATTGAAGCCGCCGCTCTTGAAGCCGCGGGCGAGGCTGCCGTACAGCAGTACATCGTCGGTGGCCTTGTAGTCGATCGTGAAGCTGGGGGTGAATGCACTCCAGCTGTCGTCGATGTCGAAGGCGAAGGTGCCGTCAAGCAAGGGAAACGCTGTGGAAAACGTGCTGGTCGTGCGGAAGTAGTCCTTCTTCTCGTAGGTATAGCGCAGTCCGAGGGTGGCCGCCCAACGGGGTGCAAACTCCCAGGTGCCCTGGCCGAAGAGGGCGTAGCTGGTGGTCTTCAGGTCGTCTTCGATGGTCCGCAGGAAATCCAGGGGTGTGCCGAGCAGCAGCAGGAAGTCGTCGGCGAAGGCCGCCTGCTCGGACTCCACGCGTTCGCGCAGGGCGTACACGCCGCCTACCGCGCGGAAGCGGCCACCGTCATCGAACGACAGCTGGAACTCCTGAGAGATCTGGTTCTGATCGACGCCGACGAAGACGTCGCCGAGTTGCAGTTCCGTACCGTCGATGTCGATGAAAAAGTCCGTCTGCAGCTTGCGCCATGCGGTAATCGACTTCGCGCCGACAGCGTCGTTGACTGCCCAGTCCACGGTCAGCGAGGCCCCCTGGTGGTCGAGCTTCTGGCCGGGGTCGTTGGGCAGCAGCGAAGCGGCCGTCCGGTCCCATTCACCGGCATCCGGCAGCCGACGCACCACCACCTGGTTGGTCGCAAGGTCAAACGAAATCAGCGGCGCCTCCGCCTTGCCGAGGCTCAGGGCATTGCGCTGGCGGGTGGTGTCGAAAGCGAGGGTGGCCTCGAGGGTGTCCGTCGGCACCCAGCGCAGTGCCACCCGTGCGGCGCGTTCGTCGCGGTCGTTGTACTCACGCCCGGTGAGCGCGTCGGTGACGGTGCCGTCGCGCTCGCCCCACAGGCCGGAGACGCTGCCATAGAGCGTATCGGTGAGTTCGCCGGCCAGATAGACCTTGGCGTTACGGGCGTTGTAACGGCCGATGCCGATCTCGATGTCCGCTTCGGTGTCCGGTCCCGGGCGGCGGGTGACGATCTTGATCGCCCCGGCGATGGTGTTCTTGCCGTACAGTGTCCCCTGCGGCCCGCGCAGCACCTCGATGCGCTCCACGTCATGCAGGTTGAACAGCGCGCCCTGGATGCGCGAGATGTACACGTCGTCCAGGTACACGCCGACACCTGGATCGAAGGTTTGCAACGCGTCCGGCTGCCCGATGCCCCGGATGAAGATGTTGGCGCTGGAGGCCGAGCCGCGGCCCTGCACCAGGTTGAGGTTCGGCACGGCGCCCTGGAGTGCGGAGAGGTCCTCGGCCTGCAGGTTGCGAAGATCCTCGGCGGAGAAGGCCGACACGGCAATCGGGACGTCCTGCAACGTCTCCTCGGTGCGGCGGGCAGTGACAACGATTTCTTCCAGACCGGTCGCCCCCTGGGCGCGTGCCGCATGGGTTGCCGGCAGGGCCAGCGCTGCGGTGATGGCGGCAGCCAGCAGGCTGCGGGTTACGGTGGTCGCGTGAGTCATGACGGTGGTCTCCCCCGGTGTCTTGGCGGCGAACGCGAGCACCCGGTCAGGGTGGCGTGCGGCGTGTGTGTGGTCCCCAGAGTCTCGCGTCCGGCTTGCGCCGGCGTTCAACAGGTGTTGAAATTAATTCAACGTTTGATGAAACGCAAGGTCTGGTGCCAGCTGTGCGCCGGGCGAGCTGCGCGCCGGACCGGGTGGACGTTGTGGTCGCGGCCTCGCTGCGGTGCAATAGCGCTGCCGCGCGTGGGTTGCGGCCCAGGGAGTTGACACGACATGAGCCGCTCGACCCAGACCACCCGCAAGCGCATCCTCGATGCGGCGGAAAAATTGTTTGCCGATCGCGGGTTCCACGGGGTCTCGGTCCGCGAAATCGCTCGCGAGGCAGGCGTCGATGTGGCGCTGGTGAACTACCATTGCGGACGCAAGCGAGACCTGTTCGAGACGGTGTTTCTCCGTCGCGCCGAGACGCTGAACCGCGAGCGGCTGGCCATGCTCAAAGCCTGTCGGGATGCGGCCGCGCCGGCACCGCCGGTGCTCGAGGACATTATTGACGCCTTCACCCATCCGCTGCTGAACCGCTCGGCCCATGGTGGCCCCGGTTGGAAGCGGTACTTCGCGTTGGTGGCGCAGGTGAACAACTCACCTGAGCTCGCGCCGATCGGGATGACGAAATACTTCGATCCGCTGGTGCAGGAGTTCATCGCCGCGTTGCGCGAGGCGCTGCCGGACGCCGCCGAAGAGGATATTTTCTGGAGTTACCACTTCCTGTCGGGCGCGCTGACCCTGACCTTTGCCGAAACCGGCAGGATCGATCAGCTGTCCGGCGGGGTCTGCCGGTCGAGCGATCTGGACAGCGTACATGCCCGGCTTGTGCCCTATACCGCGGCGGGCTTCCGGCGCCTGTGCCAGCGGCGCTAGGCCTCAGCGAGGGTAGCGCGGATCCGGTCGCAGCTCGCGGGCAAATCGCCGGCCGTTGTCGATGTAATGATCGGCACTGCGGGCAAGTCCGGCGATCTGCGCTTCATCGAGCGTTCGGACGACCTTCGCCGGTGAACCCATGATCAGCGAGCCGTCGGGGAATGTCTTACCTTCCGTGATCAGGCTGTTGGCGCCGACGATGCAGTTGTTGCCGATGCGGGCATGATTGAGGATCACCGAGCCGATTCCCACCAGACAATGGTTTCCCAGCGTGCAGCCATGCAGCATCACCAGATGCCCGATGGTGCAGCGTTCGCCGATGACCAGCGGTGCGCCCGGGTCGGTGTGCAGCACCGAGCCGTCCTGGATGTTGGTGCCCGCGCCGATGGTGATGGTCTCACAGTCGCCGCGGACCACCGCACCGAACCAGATGCTTGCGTTTTCGCCGAGGACCACCTCGCCGATCACCTGTGCCGAGGGGGCGATGTAGAAGGCCCCGTGCGGACGGAGCATCCGTTGGCCGAGCGAATAGATCATGCCGCTCAGGCCTTCGCCTGGTTGGCCACAGCCTGCGCGGCGGCCGCGATGGCCTCGGCGTCGCCGAGAAATTCCACACGGGTCGGCGTGAGCGCACCATCGAGTTCATAGAGCCGCGGTACGCCTGTCGGGATGTTGAAGCCGACGATCGCCTCCTCGGACATGTCCTCCAGCATCTTCACCAGTGCCCGGAGACTGTTGCCGTGAGCGGCGACCAGCACATTCTGTCCGGCCAGCAACTGCGGTGCGATGCGGTCCTGCCAGTAGGGTCGCACCCGCTCGAGCGTGGTCTGCAGCGATTCGGTGGCCGGGAGCGCGGCCGGATCGAGCATGCGGTAGCGCGGGTCGTGACAGGGATGGCGTTCATCGTCCTGCGCCAGCGCGGGTGGCGGGACAGCGTAGCTTCGACGCCAGATCTTCACCTGTTCCTCGCCATGCCTGGCGGCGGTCTCCGCCTTGTTCAGGCCCTGCAGATCACCATAGCTGCGCTCGTTAAGTCGCCAGTGCCGGTGTACCGGGATCCACATGCGGTCCATCTCATCCAGCGTGATCCACAGCGTCCGGATCGCACGCTTGAGCACCGAGGTATGCGCGACGTCGAACGCCAGACCCGCCGCGAGCAGCTCGCGCCCGGCACGCCGCGCTTCCTCTCGGCCCTGGGCCGTGAGGTCGACGTCCGTCCAGCCGGTGAAGAGGTTCTGCAGGTTCCATTCGCTCTGGCCATGGCGCAGCAGCACGAGTTTTCCGGTCATGTCCGTCCCTTGTTTCTGATCCCTGGTACCGGGCGAAGTGGCGCGCCTATTCGCTGGCGCTGACCTTGTAGTTGCCGCGGTTTTCGTCGTAATCCAGCCTGAGGCGCTTTTCCTTGGCGGCCGCCTCGAGCAGTTCGGTGAAGTTGCCGAAGCCGTAGGCCGCCTCGCTGAAGTCCGGATGCACACGGCGGATGGCCTGCTTGATCATCGAGCCCCAGATCGTGTCGTAATCCGATTGCAGTGACTGCACCGTGGAGACGAGGATGTCGAGCCCCTTGTCTCGTTTGGACTCCTTCTCGGTGGCGCCTTCGCGGCGCTTGCGCGGCGGCGCTGCGGCCTTTTTCTCGAGGTCGTCGTAGAAAATGAACTCGTCGCAATTATTGATGAGCAGGTCGGAGGAGGAGCGGCGCACGCCGCAGCCGATCACGCGCTTGTCGTTCTCCTTCAACTTGGAGACCAGCGGCGAGAAATCACTGTCGCCGGAGACCAGTGCGAACATGTCGAGATGCTCCTTGACGTAGCAGAGCTCGAGTGCGTCGACGACCATACGGATGTCGGCGCTGTTTTTGCCGCTCATCTTGCTCTGGGGGATGTCGACCAGTTCGATACCCGCGGCATGGAATTCATTGACGTAGCGGCGGTAGCGGGACCAGTCGCAGTAGGCGCGCTTGAAGACGATACGTCCTTTCTGCAACAGCCGCTTGAGCACCAGCTGGATTTCGAAATGCTTCTGCTTGTTCTGGTCGACACCGAGTGCCAGGTTCTCGAAGTCGATGAAGACGGCGATCAGTGGTTCCGTGGCCAAGCGGTACTCCAAATTCAGAAATGCCCGCGCATTCTACACCAGCGGTTCAGGTCATCGCGGCCAGGCGGCGCAGTTCTTCCAGGGCCACGGACAGCGTCGCGAAGTCCACCCGCTTGCTGGCCTGCATTTCGGTGAGGGTATGCAGGGTCTTGACCACCACGGGGCGGTGGGCCTTCAGCCAGGCCGATACGGCGGCTTCGGCATCGTCCCGACTGCGCTCGCCGAGGCAACGCTGCAGCACCTGCCGCTGGAGATCGTGGACCGAGCCGCGCAGCGTCCCCCGTCCGAGCGCCTGCCAGCGCCCCTCCACGGCCAGTTTCTCGATTTCCTGCTTGAGCCAGTCGAGCTTGAGCGCGCGGCCGAGCTCGAAGTACGCGCGCGCGGCATCGGCCGGGTCGCGCCCGCCCTGGCGGGCGACCTCGACGATATCCAGCGTGGCCAGGCTGTACGGCAGCGACGCCATGCGCCGCGCCAGCGCCTCGGGCACGCTGTGCTGCACGTACTCCTGGGTGGCCCGCTCCAGGCGCCGGGCACTGACGGCCGGCATGAGTTCCGGCAGACGATGCATCAACCCGGAGACGCCCGTGCGCATGGTCTGCACCTGCGCCGTGACGTCGAGTTCGCCTGCGTGGTGACGCAGGAACCAGTACACGGTGTTGCGCAGCTGGCGGGCGGATTCGAAGAGCATGTCGAGCTGCACCGGCGCGAGCAGTCGCGCATCGAGGCCTTCGATGCCGTCCCAGAGCTCACGCATGCCGATGACGTCACGCGCGATGGTGTAGGCGCGGGCCACACTGGCGGCGTCTGCCCCGGTCTCCTCCTGGGCACGCATCGGGAAGGTTGGCCCCATACGGTTGATCATGCTGCTGGTGATCAGCATCGCGACAATCTGCCGCGCCAGCCTGTGACCCGGGACATGCTGCGCGAAGCGCTTGCGCAGCGGCTGCGGGAAATAGCGGGAGAGTTCCTCGGAGAGATACGGATCGGCCGTGATGTCCGATGCGCAGAGGGCGTCGTATAGTTCGATCTTCGCGTAGGAGAGCATGACCGCGAGCTCCGGCCGCGTGAGTCCACGGCCTCTCGCCCGTCGGTCAGCGATTTCCTCGTCGTCGGGCAGGAATTCGAGGTCACGGTCGAGCAAGCCACGGCGTTCCAGCCAGCGCAGCAGGCTGGCGTTCTCGTTGCTGCGCTCGAGCGCACGGGCGGCAAGCACGCTGATCGCCTGGGTCTGCTGATAATTGGTCCTCAGGACGAGCTCTGCCACCTCATCGGTCATGCGCTCAAGCAGGCGGTTGCGGGCGGGCATGCGCAGGCCACCGGTATCGACCGCCTCACGTAGCAGGATCTTGATGTTGACCTCACGGTCAGAGCAGTCCACGCCCCCCGAGTTGTCGATGAAATCGGTGTTCAACCGACCGCCGGTGTGCGCGTACTCGATGCGCCCGCGCTGGGTGATGCCGAGGTTCCCGCCTTCGCCGAGGATCTTGCAGCGCAGCTCCCGTCCGTTCACCCGAACCGCGATATTCGCCCGATCGCCCACGTCTTCATGTGATTCCGCGGCTGCCTTGACATAGGTGCCGATGCCACCGTTCCACAGCAGGTCGACGGGCATCCTGAGGATCGCCTGGATGAGCTGCGGCGGAGTGATGCGCCGCTCGCGGACCCCGATCGCCTGCGCGGCCGCCGCCGAGAGTTCGATGGACTTGGCCGCACGCGAATACACGCCACCGCCGCTCGAGATGACGTCGGCCCGGTAGTCTTCCCAGCTCGAGGCAGGGAGCGCGAACAGGCGCTTGCGCTCTGCGAACGCCAGCGCCGGATCGGGGTCCGGGTCGATGAAGATATGCCGGTGGTCGAAGGCGGCGAGCAGGCGGATGCGGTCCGACTGCAGCATGCCGTTACCGAACACATCGCCGCTCATGTCGCCGATGCCGGCGACGGTGAAGGTCTGGCTGGTGACATCGATGCCGAGTTCGCGGAAATGCCGCTTCACCGCCTCCCAGGCACCGCGGGCCGTGATACCCATTTTCTTGTGGTCGTAGCCATGGCTGCCGCCCGAGGCGAACGCGTCGCTCAGCCAGAAATCGTATTCAGCGGCGATGGTGTTGGCGAGATCCGAGAACGTGGCCGTACCCTTGTCGGCGGCCACGACCAGGTAGGGGTCGTCACCGTCGAGACGGCGTACCCGCGGGGGCGGCTGGATCTCTTTGCCGACGATGTTGTCGGTGATGTCCAGCAGGCCGCGGATCAGCATTCGGTAGCAGGCCCGCACCTCGGCCTGGACCGCGGCACGGTCGCCTTCGGGCAGCCGCTTGCAGACAAAGCCTCCCTTCGCGCCGTTGGGGACGATGACGGTGTTCTTGACCTGCTGGGCCTTCATCAGGCCGAGGATTTCACTGCGGAAGTCCTCCCGCCGGTCCGACCATCGCAGTCCACCGCGCGCGATCTCGGCGGCGCGCAGGTGCACGCCCTCCATACGCGGGGAATAGACGAAGATCTCGTAGCGGGGGCGTGGTCGCGGCAGTTCCGGCAGCCGCGCCGGGTCCAGCTTGAAGGACAGGTAAGCCTTCGGCGCCTGGTCGGCTTCGTACTGGAAATGGTTGGTCCGGAGCATCGCGCGTACGACGTCATAATAGGCGCGCAGGATGCGGTCTTCGTCGAGACTGCTGACACTGTTCAGGCAGGCCTCGATGCGCGCTTCGGCAGCATGGCGAAGACGCTGCCTGGCGCGTTCGGTGGTCTCCGGGTCGAACTGTGCGGCGAACAGATCGACCAGTGCGGCGGCGAGCGCCGGCGCGCCGGTCAGGACCTCCTGCAGGTACGCCTGGCTGAAGGGCATACCGGTCTGCACCAGATACTTGGTGCAGGCGCGCAGCACCACGATCTGGCGCCAGTCGAGCTGCGCGAGCAGGACCAGGCGGTTATGCCCATCGCTCTCGACATGGCCCTCGAGCGCGGCGCGGAAACAGTGCTGGAAGCGCTCGCCGCAGCTGTGCGGGTCGAAGCTGCGTCCGCCCTGTCCGATCAGATCAAGATCCTGGATGTAGACGGGTTGGTCACCCTCCAGGCGCAGCCGGTAGGGCCGCTCGCTGACCACGTCCACGCCCATGTGCTCGAGCATCGGTACCACTTGCGACAGTGGCAGTGGGGCGCCGGACCGACAGATCTTGAATCGCAGCCGCTCGTCTGCCCCCTGGGGCGGACGGTAGAGGCTGGTGGCCATGCTGGTGCGACCGGCGAGAATGTCATCGATCCGCTCGATGTCGAATCCCGCCTCCCGGGGGCTGACATCCTCGCGATAGGCGGCTGGGAAGGCTTCGCAGTAGCGCTGGTACAGCGCGTTGCCGTGGGCCTCATCGAAGCGCTCCAGCATGTCCTCGCGCAGGCGGTCCTGCCAGGTTGTCACCGTTTCCTCGATCCGCCGCTCGATCGCCTGGAAGCTGATGCGCGGCTCGCTATCCGGTGGGCTGCGCACGATCACGTGCATGCGCGCGAGCACCGATTCGGAGATTTCGACGTTGGTGTCGATCTGCTCGCCATGCAGTTCTTCGCGCAGGATGTCCTCGATGCGCAGCCTGACACTGGTGCGGTAGCGATCACGCGGTACGAACACCAGGCACGAGTAGAATCGTTGAAAGTCCTCGCGGCGGATCAGCAGTCGTACCCGGTGGCGTTCCTGAAGATTCAGGATGCCGTGGGCGATTCGCAGCAGATCCTCGATGGAGATCTGGAACAGCTCGTCGCGCGGGTAGCTGTCGAGGGTGTGTTGCAGCGCCTTGGCCCGGTGGCTGCCGGGAGTTACCCCGGAGCGGTCGAGGACCTCGCGTAACTTCTCGCGCAGTACCGGGATATCGCGCGCCTGGCGACTGTAGGCGCTGGAGGTGTAGAGGCCCAGGAAGCGCCGTTCACGTACCGGGCGGCCCTGGCGGTCGAACACCTTGACGCCAACGTAATCCAGATAGCCCGGTCGATGGACCGTCGCGCGCGTGTTGGCCTTGGTGATGACCAGCGGTTCGCGGGAGTCGGCGACCTGTTGCATCCGTGGATTCAGCACCTGTTCGGATGGCGGTTCGCCCGGCCGGTCGCGCAGGATGCCCAGGCCGGTCTCCGGAATACCCACCAGCCGCGCGCCGCGGCCGCGTCGGTCGAGTCGATACTCGCGGTATCCGAGCAGGGTGAAGTGGTCATCCGCCATCCAGTCGAGCAGACGGCAACTCTCGAGCACCGTGTTCGTGGAAAGCATGGCCGCGTTGGCGGGCAGCTCAGCGCTGGCGACGCGAAGTTTGGCCACCATGGCAGGCCAGTCCGCGACAGCCGCCCGGACATCCGCGAGCGTCGACTCCAGCGCCGCTACGATGTCGTCGTGCCGATTGGGGTCGGGTTCGCGCAGGATTTCGAAGTGGATGAACGACTCCGCCTGTGTACGCGGATGGTCGACACCACGCGGGTGCAGACGACTGACCTGTCCGCGCGGGGTACGCTCAAGCATCAGCACCGGATGGATGGTCAGGTGAATTTCATGGCCGAGCCGGTTCAGCGTCATCGTGCTCGAATCGACCAGAAAAGGCATGTCGTCATGGACGATTTCGACGATGGTGTGCGGCGAGGTCCAGCCATGTTCGGCTTCCGTCGGGTTGTACACGCGGATGCACGCCGCGGCATCGCGCCGGTGCCGGCCAAGTTCCAGGTGCGCGAGGACGGCACCGGCGAGGTTTTCCACGCTGCGTGCGCTGAGGTCCTCCTGGGCGACGTTGCGATAGTACTGGCGCACCAGCTCGCCAAGTTCGAGGCGCGCAGGTTGCCGGCGGGCGAGCCGGCGGGCGCGTCGGGCGATGGCCTCGAGCAGCTCGCCAGCAGTTGTCGGCGCCTTGGCCGGGGTCCGGGGCCTGGGGGCCTTCGCGCGCTTCGACGTCGTGGTCGTCGACGGCTTGCGGCTCGGCTTTGCGGGGGTCATACGGCGGGTTCCTGTCTTGGGCTCATGCGTGGGTGAGTCTATTGTCTCGCGCGGGCGCTGCCGGGTCACTCCTGGCGTGACAGGTCGGCAATCACGGCAGCCAGAAAGCGGCAGGCCTCGCCTCCGGTGATGCAGCGGTGATCGAAGGTGAGTGACAGCGGGATGCGACGGTGGACCTCAATACCACCGAGCACCGGCACGAGATCGCGCTGCAGCATGCCTGCGCCGAGAATCGCGACGGTGGGTGGGACGATGACGGGGGTGGCGTAGCGGCCCGCGAGCATGCCGAAGTTGGACAGGGTGATGGTGTAGTCGAGCATGTCCTGGGGCCGGATACTGCGCGTCCGGGTTGTCGTCTTGATGTGGTTGACATCGGCTCGAAGCTCGATCAGCGACTTGTTGGCAGCGTCGCGGACCACGGGGACGATCAGCCCGTCCGGCGTGTCGACGGCCATGGCGATGTCGACGCGCTCTGCCGCCTCCAGTCGTTCGTCGGCAGCATTGAAGAAGCCGTTGAGCGCAGGCTCGGCGCGACAGCCCGCCACCATCGCGCGCAACAGCCGCTCGGTGATGGCCCGCGGCTCGCGCCAGTGTTCGATGTCCGCGTCGTCGAACACCGTGCATGGCACGATCTGGGCACCCGAAGCGCTCATGCTCTTCGCCATGGCCCGGCGCGGGCCACGCAGCACGCCACCGCGCCAGGGTCCGCGTGCGGGCTCGGCGCCACGGGTCGCCGCGGCATCACGGGCCTCGGCGTGGGCACGCACGTCTTCTGGGGTCACCTGGCCGGCGCTGCCCGAGGGCGCGACGTCGGTGAGCGAGACGCCGAGTTCCTCGGCGAGCGCGCGGGCGGCTGGCGAGGCTTTCGGTGCACTGCGCCCGCCGCGGCGACTGCCGGCGCGCGCGGTTTCGACCAGCACATCATCGCTCGAGGGCATGCTGCCGACCACGGTGCCGGAGTCGTCGCGGTCCGGCGGGCGGTCATCGCGGTTGTCGTCGCGATGCTCGTCGCGGCGGTCGTTCGGGCGGTCGACAGCCTCCTCGAAGTCGACCAGCGGGGCGCCCGTCTCCACCATGTCGCCTTCGCTGGCGTGCAGGCGGCTGACCCGCCCGGTCACCGGCGAGGGGACTTCCACCACGGCTTTTGCGGTTTCGACGCTGACCAGCAGGTCGTCGGTGTTGATCTGCTGGCCTTCTTCGACATGCCAGGTGATGATCTCGGCTTCAGGCAGCCCCTCGCCCAGATCGGGCAGGCGGAATGTCGTGGTCATGACTCAGTCCTCCAGCGTTTCGCGGATACCCTCGATCACCCGGGCAACCCCCGGCATGTACTCGGACTCCAGGCGAAACAGCGGCATGATGGTGTCGTAGCCTGCCACCCGCCGGATCGGCGTACGCAGGCTGTAAAGCGCATGTTCGGCGACCACCGCAGCGATTTCCGCGCCGCCACCATAACTTTGCGGTGCCTCGTGCACGATGACCAGGCGGCCGGTTTTCTCTACCGACTCGATGATCGTCTCGGCGTCGAGCGGGCTCAGTGTGGCCACGTCGATGACCTCGCAGCTCACGCCTTCGCCGGCCAGCTGGTCGGCGGCTTTCAGGGTTTCATAGGTCATGGCGCCCCAGGTCACCACGGTGACGTCATCGCCCTCGCGCAGCGTGTAGCACACATCCAGCGGCAGCGCCTCGCCGGTGTCAGGGACGTCCTGCTTCTGCAGCCGGTAGATGCGCTTGGGCTCGAAGAAGATCACCGGGTCGGGATCGCGGATGGCGGCCAGCAGCAGCCCGTAGGCCCGCGCCGGCGAGGACGGGATGACGACCCGGATCCCGGGCATGTGCGCGAACATCGCCTCGGGGCTGTCGGAGTGATGTTCGGGGGCATGGATGCCGCCGCCGTAGGGTACGCGCAGGACCATGGGACAGTGCAGCCGCCCGCGGGTACGGGTGCGCAGGCGGGCCGCGTGATTGACGATCTGGTCGACTGCGGGGAAGACGAAGCCTTCGAACTGGATCTCCGCGACCGGTCGCATCCCCTGGGCGGCCATGCCTACGGAGACGCCGGCGATCATCGCCTCGGCGAGCGGCGTATCCTGCACCCGCTCGGCACCGAAGCGCTGCTGCAGGCCGGCGGTCGCCCGGAACACCCCGCCGTTCACACCGACATCCTCGCCGAGCACGATCACCCGCTCATCGCGCGCCATCTCGTGGGCCAGGGCCATGGTCACCGCCTCGATCAGGGTGACGGTGGCCATCAATGCGCCCCCCCACCGGCGCGGCGCACGGCGAGCTCGCGCTGGGCGGCAAGCCCCTGCGGCAGCTCGGCGAACAGATAATCGAACATCGCCGTCACGGGCGCGCGCGGTGTGTTGATATAGCGCTCGACCGCGAGGTCGACTGCCTCGATGGCTTCGGCGCGGCAGGCCTGCTCGCGCTCGTCGTTCCACAGTCCACGGGTTTCCATGTAGCGCCGCAGCCTGATCAGGGGTTCGAGTTCGCGCGCAGCCTCGACCTCCTCACGTGCGCGATAGCGGCTCGCATCGTCGGCTGTCGTGTGGTCGGACAGCCGGTAGGTGAGGGTCTCGATAAGCGTCGGTCCCTCGCCCCGCCGGCCACGCTCCAGCGCCCGCTCCACCCAGTGGCGCACGGCGATCACGTCATTGCCGTCCACCTGGATGCCCGGGATGCCGGCTGCCACCGCTTTCTGTGCCAGCGTGCGCGACGCGGTCTGCAGCTCCAGCGGCACGGAGATGGCCCACTTGTTGTTGATCACCATGAATACCACGGGGAGTTTCTTCGCGCCGGCCACGTTGAGCGCCTCATAGAACGCACCCTCCGAAGTGCCGCCGTCGCCATTGATCGAGACGGCGCAGCGCGGTTCGCCACGCAGCTGGTAGGCCATGGCGGCCCCTGCAGCGTGCAGACACTGCGTGGCGATCGGCACACAGAACGGGAAGTCGTGACGCGGCCCGGCGAAATCGCTGCCGCGCTCGTCGCCGCCCCAGTAGAGCAGAATCTCGTGCATCTGCACGCCGCGCCAGAGCATGGCGCCATACTCGCGATAGCTCGGCGCGAGGCAGTCCTCAGGGCGCATGGCCGCGCCGATGCCGACGTGACTGGCTTCGTGACCCAGGCACGAGGCGTAAGTGCCCAGCTTGCCGGTGCGCTGCAGGTTGATCGCCTTGGTATCGAAGATTCGCGCCAGCAGCATGCTCGCGTACATGGTCTGCAGCGTATCGGCGTCCTCGGCGAACGCCGGCAGCGTGTCCTGTGGCTCGCCCTGAGGGTCGAGGAACTGCGAATGCCGGATTTCAAAGTCGGCGATGGTTTCCATGAAGTTCTCCGCAGCCGGCTGCGGGACCGGCCGGCACTCGGGCGGGCGGCACTGCAGGTCGGCAAAGTGGTTGCATATGAAACTATATCGTCGCCAGCGGACGCTGTCTTCCCGGCGTTACAATGTTGTTATGCAGCATGACGGTCCTGCGAGCACTGACGAGGCGCCCATGAAAGACCGGAAGCAAGTTCCCCCATCCGACGCTGAGGCCACCGCGTCGCTGACTTACGGCGGGTATCTCGGACTCGATGCCTTGCTGTCGGCGCAACTCCCCCGGTCATCCCCAGAGCACCCTGACGAGATGCTGTTCATCATACAGCACCAGATCACCGAACTCTGGCTGAAGCTCGCGCTGCATGAGCTCGAGGCGGTGATGATGGCGTTGCGTAGCGATGACCTGAACCAGACCCGGCTCGGACTCGCGCGCATCTGCGAAATCGAACGGCAGATGCTCGCGCAGTGGACACTCTTTGACACACTGACGCCGCAGGGCTACGCCGGTTTTCGCGGCGCGCTGGGCACCGCCTCAGGCTTCCAGTCGTGGCAGTTCCGTCAGTTCGAATGTCTGTTGGGTCACCGCGATCCCGAGGTGCCGGCAATCTTTGCTCACGACCCCGCGCAGCGTCGCCTGCTTGAGCGGCTGCAGCAGTCCCCGGCGCTGTTCGACGAGTTTCTCCGTCACCTCGCGCGACAGGGCCATCCCGTGCCCACCCGGCGATTGCGGCGCGACTGGCGCACGGCTGCCGCCGCAGATGACGACGTCGTGAGACTTTTGCAACGGATCTACGCAGACGCGCAGGCGCACGCGGATGTGCATGCCGTCTGCGAATTGCTGGTCGATATCGATCAGCAGCTGCAGATCTGGCGCTACCGCCACATGAAAACCGTCGAGAGGATCATCGGCCGCCGCCGTGGCACCGGGGGCTCGGACGGGGTGGCTTATCTGCGCCGCGGCATCAACGTGCAGTGTTTCCCCGAGCTCTGGCTGCTGCGCGGCGAGGAGACGTCGGCCTGACCTCAGTCCGTTCCGCCGGCCCTCGCGCCGGTACGGGCCTCGAGTTCGCGCGCGCGTGCCGTGAGCCGCCGCAGCAGTCGATCGAGCGCCGCGAGCTCTGTCGGGTCGAGACTCTCGATCAGTTGGGCTTCCAGCGCACGCGCCTGGGGCACGACTTCGGCGTAGACCGCCTCACCCTCAGCCGAGAGCTGCAGGATGGACCGGCGCCGATCCGCGTCGGCGAAGCTGCGGGTGATGCGGCCCGTGTCGAGCAGTTTGGCCACCGCGCGGCTCACGGCGACCTTGTCCATGGCCGTGCGCTCGGCGACCTCCGCTGCGGACAGTCCCGGGTAACGGCCCAGGATAGCCATGACCCGCCATTCCGGAATACTCAGGCAGAAGCGCCGACGATAGACGGCCGCGATGGCGGAGGACACCGTGTTCGACAGAATCGACAAGCGATAGGGCAGGAAGGTCTCGAGTTCCAGTCGCCTGCCAGCCGTGTGCTCGTCCCGCTTCACTGTCCATGACTCCTGTCGACTGTTCCGAAAAATACTCTAGCATGCCGCCAGAGTGCCGATTCCGTCCGCCGCCTGCCGGCCAAGCGCGCCGTCTGCGTACCGCCGCGTGGTGGTTCAGGGGCGATGCTCGGCGGCCAGGTACCCATGACTTTGCATCTCCTCCAGGCGACTGGCAGTGCGCCGGAATTCGAAACTCAGCCGCTCGCCTGCGTAGAGCTCGGAAGGCGTCGCATCCGCCGAGACGATCAGCTTGACCCGCCGGTCGTAGAACTCGTCGACCAGGGCCATCAGCCGTCGGGCCGCGTTGTCGCGCATGCCATCGAGACGCGGGATGCCCGAAAGCAGCACTGTGTGAAACAGCCGTGCCAGCTCGATGTAGTCGTTCTGGCTGCGTGGGCCCTCGCACAGGCTGCTGAAATCGAACCAGGCGACGCCGTCGGTGCAACAGCGCACGGGAATGGCCCGTCCGAGAATCGACAAGGGCGCGGCAGTCCGCTCGCCTTCGCCCGCGATGTCGTGGAAGTACGCCTCCAGACGCGCGTCGGCGCTCGCGTCCGCCGGCACCTGGTAGATGCTGGCGCGCTTGAGCACGCGCAGCCGGTAGTCGATCCCGCCGTCGACGTTGAGAACCTGCGTATGCTGCTCCAGTAAGGCGATGGCCGGCAGGAAGCGCGCGCGCTGCAGGCCATCGCGGTAGAGCTCGGCGGGCGCGCAGTTCGAAGTGGCCACCAGCGTGACGCCATGATCGAACAGCGCCTCGATCAGCGTGCCCAGGATCATCGCGTCGGTGATGTCGGAGACGAAGAACTCGTCGAAGCAGATCACCCGTGTGCGACCGGCGATCTCGCGTGCGATCGCACGCAGGGGATCGCGTTGCTCATGGCGCCCGCCCAGCGCGGCATGAATATCGTTCATGAAGCGGTGGAAGTGACTGCGTCGTCGCGCGGTGAAGGGCAGGGACTGATAGAACATATCCATCAGCATGGTCTTGCCACGGCCCACTCCGCCCCACAGGTATAGGCCGCGGATCGGCTCGACGCGACGGGTCAGTCCCGGCAGGCGCAGGCGCCGCGGCGGGCGCCAGGGGGTGGCGACCAGCTGTGCGTGCAGCGCATCGAGCTGCTGGATGGCGTGCAGCTGCGCGCCATCGGCGAGGATGGCGTCCTCGCGCAGCGCCTGCTGGTAGCGCGCCAGAGGCGTATCCATCGCGATGGCTCAGTCCGCCAGTTCCGGGCGGTCCCGGAAGTGTTCCAGCGCCTGCGGATTGGCCAGCGCGTCGAGGTTTTTCACCGGTCGTCCATGCAGGACGTTGCGCACGGCCAGTTCGACGATCTTGCCGCTGAGGGTGCGCGGGATGTCCGGGACGGCCAGGATGCGTGCCGGCACGTGTCGCGGCGTGGCGTGGTCGCGTATCTGGCGACGGATACTGTCGCGAAGCCTGTCGTCCAGTTCAGCGCCAGGCTGCAGGCGCACGAACAGCACCACCCGTACGTCGCCTTCCCAGTCCTGACCCACCACGATGGACTCGGCGATCTCGGTGAGCTTTTCCACCTGGCGGTAAATCTCCGCGGTCCCGATGCGCACGCCGCCAGGATTCAGCGTCGCGTCCGAGCGACCGTGGATCACCAGGCCGCCGCGCGGGGTCAGTTCGGCCCAGTCGCCGTGGCACCAGGTGTTTTCGAAGCGTGCGAAATAGGCGTCGTGGTAGCGCTGACCGTCGGGGTCGTTCCAGAAGCCCAGCGGCATGGAGGGAAAGGGCTGCGTGCACACCAGTTCACCGGCCTCACCCGCGGGCAGGGCCTGGCCATGCTCATCGAAGATCGCCACTGCCATGCCGAGTCCCGGTGCCTGGAGCTCGCCACGGAACACGGGGAGCAGAGGCGTCCCCAGTGCGAAGCAGGAGATGATGTCGGTGCCTCCGGAAATCGAGGCAAGCTGGATGTTCGGGTGGATATCGCGATAGACGAAATCATAGCTCGCGGGCAACAGCGGGGAGCCGGTGGACAGCAGGGTGCGCAGGCGGCTGAGGTCGTGGCTGCGGCCGGGCCGCTCGCCGGCCTTTTCCAAGGCGGCAAGGTACTTGGCGCTGGTCCCGAATACGCTGACACCATGACGCTCGGCCATATCCCAGAGCACGCGTGGACCGGGCGCAAATGGTGAGCCATCGAACAGCACTACGCGTGCGCCAATGGCCAGGCTGCTCACCAGCCAGTTCCACATCATCCAGCCGCAGGTGGTGAAGTAGAAGATTGCATCATCGCGGTCGAGGTCGACGTGCAGCACCAGTTCCTTCAGATGCTGCAGCAGCGTACCGCCGGCCCCGTGCACAATGCACTTCGGCGCGCCAGTGGTCCCCGAGGAGTACATGATGTAGAGCGGGTGGTCGAAGGGCAGACGCTCGAATCGAGGCGGCTCATCGCGGCTGCCGAAGTCCTCCCAGTACTCGGCGTTGGCCAGCCCGTCGAGTGCGGGTCGCGCCTCGAGATAGCCGACGACCAGCACGCGTTCGATCCCGGGCAGGCCGGCGAGGATCTCCGCCGTACGGGCCCGTGTATCGATGCGCTTGCCACCGTAGACGTAGCCATCGCAGCACAACAGCACGCGCGGTTCGATCTGCCCAAAGCGGTCCAGGACACCGCTGATCCCGAAGTCCGGCGAGCACGACGAGAACACCGCGCCAATGCTGGCGGCGGCCAGCATCAGGATGACCGTCTCGGGGCGGTTGGGCATGAAAGCGGCCACGCGATCGCCGGGGTTGATGCCCCCGGCACGAAGCCCGGCGGCGACCCGGCCGACCTCTGCCCGCAGTTCCGCGTAACTCAATGCCTCCTCGTGTCCGGCCTCGCTGACGAACTGCAGGGCAGTCCGCGTGTCATCGTGACGCAGCAGATTCTCGGCGAAGTTGAGGGTCATGCCCGGAAACCAGCGCGCGCCAGGCATGCGTCCGGCGTCGCTGACCGCGGGCGCATCCGCCGATTCTTCGCACACCACCCCGCAAAACGCCACCACCGCCCGCCAGAAGGCCGCCGGGTGATCGATACTGAAGCGGTGCAGGGCGGCATAGTCAGGGAGTTCGAGATCCCGCCGGAGCGCGAGCTCGCGCATGAAGGCATGCACGCGGCTGGTGGCCATTCGCTCCGCGGAAGGCGTCCATAGCGGCTGGGTCATCCGGGTCTCTCTCGTCTCTGGCGCTCGACAGGTGAGCGGAGGAGGAGGGTACTGCAGCGCGGGTCGGCCGGCAAAAGTCCCGGTGCTACAATCGAGCGCTGGAGCAGGCCTGCCCGGCGGCCGAGAAGGCCCGGGCAGTGGTGGCGCAGGCGACCTGGCAAGGGGGCAGCATGGACGTTGAACGCGAGGCTATGGAATTCGATGTCGTGATCGTGGGAGGCGGTCCGGCCGGTCTGGCTGCGGCCATCCGTCTGCGGCAATTGTGCGCCGAGCACGGTCAGGATCTCAGTGTCGCACTGGTGGAAAAGGGCTCCGAAATCGGTGCTCACATTTTATCTGGCGCGGTGTTCGAGCCCCGCGCGCTCGATGAGCTGATGCCTGACTGGCGCGAGCGCGGCGCCCCGGTGACCACCGCGGTCACCGGTGATGTGTTCCACTGGCTGCGCAGTGACAGCAAGGCCATGCGGGTGCCCAACCTGTTCGTGCCTGCGCCCATGCACAATGAGGGCAACTACATCATCAGCCTGGGCCGACTCTGCAAATGGCTGGGTGAGCAGGCGGAAGCCATGGAGGTCAACGTTTTCCCCGGTTTTCCCGCGGCGGACCTCATTTTCGGCGAGGACGGCGAAGTCTGCGGTGTGATCACGGGCGACATGGGTGTCGGCCGCGACGGCGAACCCAAGGAAGCCTTCGAGCCCGGCTACGAGCTGCGCGCCCGCTACACGATTTTCGCCGAAGGCTGCCATGGCCACCTCGGCAAGCGACTGATGCAGACCTTTGCCCTGCGCGAGGGCGTGGATCCACAGCACTATGGGCTGGGGTTCAAGGAAGTCTGGGAAATCAGCCCCGACAAACATCGCCCGGGAGAGGTCGTACATACACTCGGCTGGCCACTGGACGGACATACCGAGGGTGGCGGGTTTCTCTACCACGCCGAGGACAACCTGGTGTATCTCGGGATGGTGATCGCGCTGAACTACCGCAACCCGCACCTCAGCCTGTTCGACGAGTTCCAGCGCTGGAAGACTCATCCGGTCATCCGCGAACTGCTGGATGGCGGCAAGCGCGTGAGCTACGGTGCCCGCGCCCTGAACAAGGGCGGACTCCAGTCCCTGCCAAAACTGAGCTTCCCCGGCGGTCTGCTGATCGGTTGTGATGCAGGCTTTCTCAACGGGGCCAAGATCAAGGGTTCGCACACGGCGATCAAGAGCGGCACGCTGGCGGCCGAGTCCGTTTATGCGGCGCTCACCGAGGGCGACGAGGCCGGGCGCGATCTCACCGACTACGGTGAGCGGGTTCGCGGCTCATGGTTATGGGATGAGCTGCATCGTGGGCGTAATTTCAGTCCCGCACTGCATCGCTTCGGCACCCTGATCGGCTCGGCTTTCGTGTATCTCGACCAGAACATCTTCCGTGGCCGGATGCCCTTCACCCTGCACAACCGCGACGCCGACCACGCCTCGCTGTTGCCGGCGGACAAAGCGTCAAAGCCTGACTATCCGAAACCTGACGGCAAGCTCACCTTCGACAAACTCTCTTCGGTATTTCTCTCATCGACCAATCACGAGGAAGACCAGCCCTGCCACCTGGTGCTCAAAGACCCCGCGCTGCCGATCGCGAAAAACCTGCCGATGTACGACGAACCGGCGCAGCGGTACTGCCCCGCGGGCGTCTACGAGGTGGTGGCCGGCGACGATGGCGAGCCGCGCTTCCAGATCAATGCCCAGAACTGCGTCCACTGCAAGACCTGCGACATCAAAGATCCGCAGCAGAACATCAACTGGGTCACGCCGGAGGGCGGTGGCGGGCCGAACTACTCGGGCATGTGAGCGCCTGCGGCGGGGCGGGCACTGAGGCCCGGCCCGCCGCGGTGCCCCTCATCCGGACGCCGGAATCTCAACCGCCAGCGCAGTGGCCTCGCCTCCGCCGATGCACAGGGCGGCCACGCCACGCGACAGTCCCCGCGCCCGCAACGCGTGGACCAGAGTCACGATCAGCCGTGCACCGGTGGCCCCGATGGGATGCCCCAGGGCACAGGCGCCGCCGTTCACGTTGACGCGCTCAGCAGCCAGTGACAGGTCTTGCATGGCGGCCATGGTGACGCAGGCAAAGGCCTCGTTGATCTCGTAGAGGTCGACGTCATCCGCAGCCCATCCGGTCTGTTCGAGCAGTTTGCCAATGGCGCCCGCCGGTGCAGTGGTGAACCACTCGGGGGCCTGAGCATGGCTGGCGTGCCCCACGATCCGTGCGAGGGGGGCGAGGCCGCGGCGGCTGGCTTCGGCAGCCGACATGATGAGCAGCGCGGCCGCGCCATCGGAGATGCTCGATGAGGACGCGGCGGTCACGGTGCCGTCGCGACGGAAGGCCGGCCGCAAGGCTGGGATCTTGTCGAGCGCGCAGTTGAACGGTTCTTCGTCCTCGCTCACGGTGACTTCGCTGCGCCGAGTGGTGACCGTGACCGGCACGATCTCCGTGGCGAACGCGCCGCTCTCGACCGCGTGGAGGGCCCGCTCGACCGAGCGGCGGGCGAACTCGTCCTGCTGCTCGCGCGTGAAGCCGTAGCGGGCCACGGTCTCCTCGGCGAAATGGCCCATCATGTTGCCGTCGTAAGGGTTTTGAAGCCCATCGAAGAACATGTGATCCAGCAGCTGGGCGTGGCCCATACGCAGGCCGAAGCGCGCTTTGGGCAGGAGGTACGGCGCACCGGACATCGACTCCATGCCGCCTGCAAGCACCACCTGGGCGCTGCCGGCGCGGATCAGGTCATGGCCGAGCATCACGGCTTTCATGCCCGAACCGCAGACTTTGTTCAGGGTGGTCGCGCCGACGGCCACGGGCAGCTCGGCGGCGAGCATCGCCTGGCGGGCCGGCGCCTGGCCGACTCCGGCGGGCAAGACACAGCCCATCAGGACCTCGCTGAGGTCCTCGCCCGGGACGCCGGCAGCTTCCACGCAGGCCCG
Source organism: Gammaproteobacteria bacterium (assembly GCA_003567475.1). Classification (GTDB taxonomy): domain Bacteria; phylum Pseudomonadota; class Gammaproteobacteria; order Steroidobacterales; family PWYM01; genus PWYM01. The sequence continues at coordinate 51,700 of PWZL01000048.1, forward strand.
CATCACCGTCGCACCGAGCTGGGGGACCGCAGCATCCTTGAGATTGCCGCCGAAGCCGCCGATCGCGGTCCGTTTGGCGGCGACGATGACGATCGAGGCGTCGCTCATAGTGATCACTCCCGTCTTATTTTGTTGTCATCCCGGTGGGATGTTGCAATGCACAACAGAGTCTAGCGGGCTGGCCGGGCGTTGTCACTCGAGGGCACGGGTTCAGGCATCAGTGGCGTGCCGGAGATCGGGCTCATCAAGGTGAACCAGGATGCGCTGACGGGCGGCCTCGAGCAGCGCCCGCGCGTCGAATTCGCCCAGTGCGCCGGGCTGAATCGGCGGTTCGACGCGCACATGCAGTCGCCCGGGCCGCGGCAGCAGGCGGCCCGCAGGCAGCATCTGTCTCGCGCCCGAGATGATGACCGGGACCACGGGTAGGCCGGCACGGCTGGCTGCGGTGAAGGCCCCGAGCTTGAACGGGCGCAGTCCCGCTTGGGGGCCGAACGTGCCTTCCGGGAAGAACGCCAAGGCCTCGCCGCTGGCGGCGAGGCGCACCAGTCGCCGGGCATCGCGGAGCTTGCCCTGAGTGCTGAAGCGGTCGACGAACTGCGAGCCGATGCGCCGCAGCAGCAGGTGCACCAGCGGTATGCGGGTGACTTCGCGCTTGATCACGAAGGCGAAGTCCGGGGGTAAGGCACCCTGGAGGATGATGCCGTCCAGATAGCTGGCATGGTTGGCGACCACGATTGCCCGACCGCGCGGCATGTGTTGCTCGCCGTCGACCGTCAGGCGCGCCCCGATCAGCCAGAAGATCAGCCGCGCCCCCGCGCGTGCCAGGGCCCGGCGTCGGCGCAGCCCGGGCGTCACCGCCAGAATCGGCAAGGTCAGGGCTGTGACGATGACCCCGGCGGCCACGGCATAACAGCCAAACGCCGCACGTAACGGTCTCGTGAGGATTGCGCGCCTCATCGAATTATGTAAAAAAATACCGCGTGGGCCATGAGGGTGCTGCGCGCCGCCGTGTGAACTGTTTCTCGTTATGTAATGCCATGAGGGTATCTGTGACCGTCGTCACGCCGGTGCCCGCGGCGCCCTGCGCATACTCCGTCATCGTTTCCGCGAGCTTGCCGCCACGGTCGCCGCGTCCGGGAGTATACCGCCCGGTCACGGCCCTTGGGGTTCGGCCCAGATCATAGAGTCCCGGATGTCCCAGAACGCCTTGCACGCCAGTCAGGACAGTGACGCCAAGGCCGCGGCCCAGGCGCTCATAGAGCGTTTTCTGGACGCGATCTGGATGGAGCGTGGGTTGTCGGAGAACACCCTCGGCGCCTATCGGGCGGATCTCAATGCCCTGTCGCGCAGGCTTTCGCAGCGCGGAGTCACGCTGGTCGCCGCCTCCCGCGCCGACCTGCTGGACTACATCGCCTGGCGTGTCGAGGAGGGCGCGAAACCGCGCTCCACCGCCCGCCAGCTCTCCAGCTTCCGGCGTTTCTTTCGCTATCTTGTCCGCGAAGGCGTGATCCGCGAGGACCCCACCGCCCGGATCGCCATGCCCAAGGTCGGCCGCGCCCTGCCGCAGTCGCTGACGGAAAAGGAGGTGGTCTCGCTGCTGTCCGCGCCGGTCGTCACTGACCCGCTCGGCCACCGCGACCGGACCATGCTGGAGGTGCTGTACGCCACGGGTCTGCGGGTCTCGGAGTTGATCAGCCTGCGCATCTCCCAGATCAACCTCAACCAGGGGGTTTTGCGGGTCATCGGCAAGGGCGACCGCGAACGCCTGATTCCGCTGGGTGATGAGGCCCAGACCTGGATCCGTGAGTTCGTGAACGGCGCGCGCATGGAAATACTGCTCGAGCGCCAGACCGACTATCTGTTCCCGACGCGACGCGGTGACTGCATGACCCGCCAGGCATTCTGGCACATCATCAAGCGCTATGCCGCCAAGGCGGGTATCGAGAAAAAGCTGTCGCCGCATACCCTTCGCCATGCCTTCGCGACGCATCTGCTGAATCACGGGGCGGACCTGCGTGTGGTCCAGCTGTTGCTGGGTCACAGCGATCTGTCGACCACGCAGATCTACACGCACGTCGCGCGCGAGCGCATGAAGGAACTGCACGGTCGGCATCACCCTCGCGGCTGACCGCCTGGGTTAAACTCTGACGGAACGCGCCGTGCGCTGCACGGTCGGATCAGCAGACCGTTCGCCGGCTATCGTCAAGGACCCCTCTGTAATGCGCACCATTCGTTGTCTGAGTTTCGTCGTCGCCGGCCTTGGACTGCTGTCCAGTATGGCGCTGGCCGATGCTGGCCTGACGCCTGAGGAGCTTGCGGCGCTGTTCCCCGGGATCGAGGCTGAACATGTCACCGACTCGCCGTTGCCTGGCGTCTACGAGATCACCGTAGGGGCCTCGGTGGCGTATGTGAGTCGCGATGGCCGCTACCTGCTGCGGGGTGAGCTGATCGATCTTGAGACCGAGACCAATCTCACCGCCGAACGCCAGAATGCCGCGAGGGCCGCCGTGCTCGCCGCGGTCGATGAAGCCACCATGGTGATATTCGCGCCCGACACCCCAACCCATACGGTCACCGTCTTCACCGATATCGACTGCGGTTACTGCCGGCGCATGCACCGCGAAATCGAGCAGCTCAATGCGCTGGGCATCAGCGTGCGTTACCTGTTCTACCCCCGCTCCGGGCCGGAGACCGAGGCTTGGCGGAAGGCGAACAATGTCTGGTGTGCGGGTGACCGACTCGAGGCCATGACAGCGGCCAAGAACGGTGAACCGGTGCCGTCGCGTAACTGCGGTACCACGCCGGTGGAGGCGCATTACGCGCTCGGCGGACAGATCGGGTTGCAGGGCACGCCGGCCATCTATACGGAAACCGGTGAACTGGTGGGCGGCTACCTCCCTCCGGAGGCGCTGGCCGCCCGGCTGCGCGCCACGGCTGCCCGCCGCGCCGGGCGCTGAGCCCGGTATGGGGCTGCGCACGCTGCTCGAGGGGCCGGGGATCCTGCAGGCGCCAGGCGTCTACGACGGGCTCTCGGCGCTGCTGGTCGAACGCGCTGGCTTCCCGGTGATGTTTCTCTCCGGTGCGGGTCTGGCCTACACGCGCTTCGGTCGGCCGGATCTTGGTCTGGTGACGATGTCCGAACTCGTCGAGACGGTCGCGGTGATCAGCGAACGGGTCAGCCTGCCGATGATTGTCGATGGCGATACGGGCTTCGGTAACGCCCTCAATCTCAAGCGCACGGTGCAGCGTCTGGAGCAGGCAGGTGCGGCGGCGATCCAGTTCGAGGATCAGCTCGCGCCGAAGCGTTGCGGTCACATGCAGGGCAAGCAGGTGGTGGCCACGGCCGAGATGCTGGGACGGGTCCGTGCCGCACTCGACGCGCGCCGCAGCGAGGCCACTTTGGTGATCGCGCGCACCGATGCGCTGGCCCTGGAGGGCCTCGAGGCTGCGCTCGATCGGGCCGAGGCCTATCTGGAGGCCGGCGCGGACCTGCTGTTTATCGAGGGCCCGAAAACGCTTGCGGAGATGCAGCACATCGCGCAGCGCTTTGCCAGCCGCGTGCCCCTGGTGCACAACCTTGTAGAGGGCGGCGGCTCACCGCTGCGGGATGCGCCCGCGCTGGAGACGCTGGGCTTCCGCGTGGCCCTGCATCCGTCCATGCTGGTGCACCTGTTTACCCGCCAGGCACCCCGATTTCTTGCACGGCTCGCCGCCGAAGGCGGCACCGATGGTTTTGTCGACGAGTTGCTCGACCTGCAGCAGATCAATGCCGTGCTTGGGGCCGATGCGCTGCTGGGCGACGCGGCCCGCTACGCCTGAGACCGCTCCGCTAGCGTTCCAGCAGATCGAGCTTGCCGGTCTTGTCCTTCCAGTCGTCAGCGTCGGCCGGCGGATCCTTGGCTTCGGTAATCACCGGCCAGTCCTTGGCAAGTTCGGCGTTGAGTTCGAGGAAGTGTTCCTGACCATCCGGCACCTCGTCTTCCGAGTAGATGGCATCCACCGGGCATTCCGGTTCACAGAGCGTGCAGTCGATGCATTCTTCAGGATCGATGACCAGGAAATTCGGACCCTCATGAAAACAGTCGACCGGGCAGACCTCGACGCAGTCGGTGTACTTGCACTTGATGCAGCTCTCGGTGACGACAAATGTCATTGCTTGCTCCGCGGAATGGTCTGTCGAAAGGGTGGCCGGGGCGGCTGATGCGCGCGCCCGGCGCGCCGGATTCTAGCACAGCGTGACTGCCTGCCAGGGGCGAGCGTCAGCGGACTTTCACCCGCGGGGCCTCGGTGATATGCAGCCGTCGAGTCCCCTCGGCCCGATCACGGAAGAAACGCTCGAGACTGAAACGCACGCTGGCAAACGCGATCTCCTGCCAGGGGATTTCGTGTTCATGAAACAGACCGACCTCAAGACTCTCGTCGCCCGCTGCATAGTCCTCGTTCAGCATCGCGGCACGGAACATGATGTGCACCTGCTCGGCGTGCACGACATTGACCACGGCGAACATGTCCTGCACCTCGACCTGTGCGCAGGCTTCCTCCAGGGTTTCCCGCGCCGCCGCCTGCTCCAGGGTCTCGCCGATTTCCATGAAACCCGCCGGGGTGGTCCAGTAGCCGAGCCGCGGCTCGATGGCGCGTCGGCACAGCAGGATCCGCTCGCCCCATTCCGGCACGCAGCCGACCACCATGCGCGGATTGACGTAGTGGATGTAGCCACAGTCGGGGCAGATGTGGCGCGGGCGATTGTCCCCTTCGGGGACCCGGTATTCGACCCGCGCGGAGCCGCATTGGTGGCAGAATTTCATCAACGCATCCTCGCGGCGTCCGTGGGGCGCCGTCGAGTGTATTCAAGGTGGTGCCGGGAGAGGGACTCGAACCCTCACGATGTCTCCACCAACGGATTTTGAGTCCGCCGCGTCTACCAGTTCCGCCATCCCGGCGCGAGGTCGCCATTGTGCCGTCGGCCGGAGCCGCTGCCAACATGGATCGCGACCGGGTACCCTGTAGACTTTGCCAAAGCGGCTGTCATGACGACCAAACCACGGGGGAAGATCGATCCCCAGGCCCTGGTGCCGATTCTGCTTCCCGTCGCCCGGGCCGGCAGAACCCTCACTTACCAGGACATCGCGGCGCTGCTGGAACTGGTGCCACCGCTGACCATCCATCGCGTCACCGAGGCCCTGGAGGCCCTGACCCGGGCCGATGCCGAGGCCGGGCGGCCCCCGCTCGCAGCGGTTGCCGTGTCGCGGACGCGCCCCGGAATACCCGCGGCCGGATTTTTCGAGCTGCTGGGCTGTCTGGGTAGGGTGGATCCGATCCTCGCGGCGGATGACCCGCAGCGCGCTCATGCAGCGCTGCACCGCGAGGTGGTCGCCGCCGCCCGCGCGGGCATTTTTGACGTGGTGCCGCACTGACATCCAACGGGAGTTCATCATGATGAAAAGACGGGTCACTGGCTGCCTGATTGGCCTGCTCGGGGCGAGCTGGATGGGCGCCGCGGCCTCCGCGGAGCCGTCGGGGCCGACGGCCGAGGAGTTCGATGAACAGTTGCAGGCCGCCCGGGAGCGTCTCGATGACGCGGCGCGGGAGGTCGCACGGTTGGCTGCCCAGGCACCCGGAATGGCAGCCCTGCTGGAGCACTCCATGACGTGGTCCGGACGGACCATGCTCGGGTTGACCCTCGCCACCGCCGAGTCCGCCGAGTCCGCGGAGGCCGCTGAGGGTGTGCGCGTGGCTGGCGTGACGCCGGGCGGGCCGGCAGCGTTGGCCGGGGTCCGTCCCGACGACGTCATCGTGGCGATCGACGGGGACTCGCTGGCGGCTGAAGACGGCGTGAGCGGGTCGCGACGCCTGATCGAGTCCATGCGCAGGGTCCAGCCTGGCCAGGCCGTCACGCTGCGGGTGCGCCGGGAAGGCGAGCTCCAGGACAGGGTGGTGACCGCCCAGTCGGCTGGCGCGGGTGTGCTGGAGTCGCTGCGCGCGGTCCTGCCCCGTGACTGGTCACTGCCGGAAGACTGGCGGGCGGGGTCACGTCGCTGGTCTGCGGCGGTGCTGGCGGCCAGTGGTCCATGGGGTCAGCTTGAGATGGCACCCATGTCGCCAGGGCTGGGAGAGTATTTCGGGACGGACCAGGGGCTGCTGGTGCTGCGTGTGCCCGAGGATGCCGGACTGCCATTGCGTGAGGGTGACGTGCTGCTGGCGGTGGGCGGCCGCGAGCCGAGCAGCCCGGAGCATGCCCTGCGCATTCTCGCCTCTTACGAGCCTGGCGAAACGGTCGAACTCGCGGTGATGCGCCGCAAACAGCGCGAGCTGCTGGAGTTCAGGTTGCCGGCCCCGGACCCGTCGCCAGACGTGGACAACTGATCGCGCCGTCGTGCCGGCGCGCCGTTGGCCGGTGGGCAGTGCGCAGGTAAACTGCCGGCCCTTGGTGGGCGAACCGCCCTCGATGGCGGTGAGACGTGCAGACATCGGATTTTCACTATGACCTGCCCGAGGCCCTGATCGCCCAGGCACCGTTGCCCGGCCGCAGCGACAGCCGCCTGCTGGTGCTCGATCCGGCGGCCGGCAGACTGGCCCACCACGGCATCCGTGACTTACCCGCGCTATTGGCGCCCGGCGATCTGCTGGTGTTCAACGACACCCGGGTATTGCCGGCGCGGCTGCGCGGGCACAAAGCCAGCGGCGGTCGGGTGGAACTTCTGGTGGATCGCCATCTGGCCGACCGGGAACTCCTGTGCTGGTTGCGCGCCAGTAAATCCCCCGCTGTGGGCAGTGTCCTGCGATTCGGTGATGGCCTGGCGGCAGTGCTCGGGCGTCGTGATGAACTCTACCACCTGCGTTTCGATCGCGCGGTCATGCCCCTGCTGGAGGCGGTGGGTGAGGTGCCGCTGCCACCCTATATCCGCCGCGATGGTGCGCCTGGCGCCGAGGATGCCGAGCGCTACCAGACGGTGTTCGCCCGCGCCCCCGGCTCGGCGGCCGCGCCCACCGCGGGCCTGCACTTTGATGCGCCCCTGCTGGAGGCGCTTGCGGCGCGCGGGATCACGCACAGTTTCGTCACCCTGCATGTTGGCGCGGGCACGTTCGCGCCGGTGCGTGCCCAGCGGGTCGAAGCACATCGACTGCACCACGAGTGGCTGGAGGTCGGCGAGCAGGTCTGCCAGGCAGTGGCCGCCACCCGGGCCCGGGGTGGGCGTGTGGTGGCCGTGGGGACGACCGCGGTGCGCTCGCTGGAGACTGCGGCGGCTGGGGGCGAACTCGAGCCTTACAGCGGCGATACGGAGCTGTTCATTTATCCGGGATACCGTTTCCGGGCGGTCGATGCCCTGCTCACCAATTTTCATCTGCCGGAGTCCAGCCTGCTCATGCTGGTGAGCGCATTTGCGGGACGCGAGCGCGTGCTCGAGGCCTATCGCCAGGCGGTCGCCGCGGGCTATCGGTTTTTCAGTTACGGTGATGCGATGCTGGTGTTCCCCGGCGGGCACGACGGCGAGGAACGCTGATGCACTTCACCCTGGAAGCGACCGATGGCGCGGCCCGCGCGGGCAGGCTGGTCATGGCACGCGGGATCGTCGACACCCCCACCTTCATGCCGGTCGGCACTTACGGCACCGTGAAAGCCATGACTCCGGAGGAGTTGCGGGGTCTCGGCGCAGGCATTGTGCTGGGCAATACCTTCCATCTGATGCTCCGCCCTGGTGCCGAGCTGATCCGTCAGCTCGGCGGCCTGCACCGGTTCATGCACTGGGACGGGCCAATCCTCACCGATTCCGGAGGTTTTCAGGTCTGGAGCCTGAGCGAGCTGCGTCAGATCAGCGAACAAGGCGTCCGCTTTCGTTCTCCGGTCGATGGCAGCCGCGTGGAGCTCTCGCCCGAGCGTTCGATCGAGGTTCAGCTGGATCTGGGTTCCGATCTCGTCATGATCTTCGACGAATGCACGCCTCACCCGGCGGAGCCTGCGGCGGTACGGACCTCGATGGAGCTGTCGCTGCGCTGGGCGACGCGCAGCCGTCTGGCCTTCGACCGACTGATCGCCGAGCGCGGGAGCTCGGCCGCCCTGTTCGGCATCATCCAGGGTGGCATGGACATCCCGCTGCGGCGGGCTTCACTGGCCGGTCTGCAGGAGGTCGGCTTTGAGGGCTATGCGATCGGCGGGCTGTCGGTAGGCGAGAGCGAAGCCGAGCGCCTGGCGGTGCTCGAAGGTCTCGAGCCGGTCCTGCCGGTGTCCCGGCCGCGCTACCTGATGGGTGTGGGGCGGCCTGAGGACCTGGTGGCTGGTGTGCTGCGTGGCGTGGACATGTTCGACTGTGTCATGCCGACGCGCAACGCCCGCAATGGGCATCTGTTCACCAGCCGCGGCGTGATCAGGATTCGCAACGCCCGTCATCGCCACGATGAGGGCCCGCTTGACCCGGAGTGTGGCTGTTATACCTGCCGGAATTACAGTCGGGCCTACCTGCATCACCTCTACCGATGTAACGAGATCCTGGCCCATCGGCTGCACACGACTCATAACCTCGCGTTCTATCTGGGCCTGATGCGGCGACTGCGTGAGGCCATCCGTCTGGGCCGGGTCGAGGCGTTCGCGGCGGAGTTTCTGGGGCGGCTCACAGCCGAGCGCCAAGCTGTGCCATAATCGCGGGCTTCGGTCTTTTCGATGCCGCCCGGCCCTATCGGCGAGGGGTCATCGAGGGGTCGCGGCATTCGCTGACAATAGGCAATCGATCATGGATTTCTTCCTCAGTCCTGCCCATGCGGCCGCCGGCGGCGGTGGCGACATGTTCGTGGGTCTTCTTCCGCTGATCATCATCTTTGTGCTGTTCTACTTCCTGCTCATCCGACCGCAGATGAAGCGACAGAAAGAGCACCGGCAGATGGTGGAGAATCTCTCCACGGATGACGAGATCATCACGGCGGGCGGTGTGCTCGGACGCATCATCGAGGTGGGCGAGCAGTTTGTGACCGTCGAGGTGGCCGACGGCGTGCAGCTCAAGGTGCAGCGCCACACCATCGGAGCGATCATGCCAAAGGGCACTTTTCGCAGCGCCAGCTGATGCGGCCCACCGCGCGGCCGGGCGGATCGTGACGACCCCATGAACAAATTCCCGCTCTGGAAAAATCTGCTGGTCCTGCTGGTGCTGGTGTTCGGCATGCTGTTCGCATTGCCGAACCTGTTCCCGGAAGATCCGGCGGTACAGATCGCTGCGCGTGACGATTCGGCGCTGGAGGCTGCCGAACTCGCCCGCGTCCGCCAGATTCTCGATGACCAGACGCTGGACTATCGCAGCATCGCCCTGCGCGATGGCCGGATCAGCGTGCGCTTCGAATCCGTCGATGACCAGCTTCGCGCGGCCGATACCCTGCGGGGGATCCTCAACCCGCGGACCCAGGATTACGTGGTCGCACTGGTCCTGGCCCCGCGGCTGCCCACCTGGGTGCGCACCCTGGGGCTGCAGCCGATGAGCCTGGGGCTGGATCTGCGCGGCGGTGTCCATTTCCTGTTTGAAGTGGACATGGATGCTGCGATCGACCAGGTGCTGCGCCGCTACCAGGAAGGGATCTCCGTCATGCTGCGCGACGAGCGTATTCCGCGGCGGGTGCGGGTCGATGGCGAGCAGGTCGTGGTGACGGTCAATAGCGAAGAAGACGCGCAGCGCGCCGAGACCATGTTGCGGCGCATGGACGACCCGCTGCAGATTCGTCGTGGCGCGGATGGCGAGCGGCCAGCATTGTACCTGACGCTCAGCGAGGAACAGGTGCAGGAGCGCCGGGACTTCGCCATCCAGCAGAACACCATCACGCTGCGCAATCGCGTCAACGAGCTCGGCGTCGCCGAACCGCTGGTCGCCCGGCAGGGCGCTGATCGCATCGTCGTGCAGTTGCCGGGTGTGCAGGACCCGCGCCAGGCGGAAGTGGTGCTGGGGGCCACGGCCACGCTGGAATTTCGTCTGGTCGATACCGAGAACGATCCGATCGAGGCCGCGCGTCGCGGGCGCGCACCGATCAATACCGAGCTTTACTACGAGCGCAATGGTGCGCCAGTGCTGCTCAGCCGAGACATCATTGTCACCGGCGACCAGCTGACCAATGCGAGCTCCGGATTCTCCGAAGGACGCCCGGCCGTGTTCGTGAACCTGGATTCCCAGGGTGCCCGACGCATGCTGCAGACCACCCAGGCCAACCTCGGGCGGCCGATGGCGGTGCTGTTCATCGAGGAACGACGGAATCTCGTGGAGCAGGACGGCGAGTTGGTCGAGGTATCAGAGACCATCCGCGAGGTCATCAGCGTCGCGACCATCCAGGGCGTGTTCTCCAGCCGCTTCCAGATCACCGGCCTGGCGACCACCGAGGCGCGTGATCTCGCCCTGCTGTTGCGGGCCGGTGCGCTGGCGGCGCCCATCTTCAAGGTCGAGGAGCGCACTATCGGACCAAGCCTCGGGCAGGACAATATCGACCGGGGCATGCAGGCTGTGGTGCTCGGCTTTGCCCTGGTGGTGATTTTCATGATCGCCTACTACCGGGTCTTCGGGCTGGTGGCCAACCTCGCGCTGCTGACCAACGTCGTCTTGGTCGTCGCCCTGCTGTCGCTGTTGCAGGCCTCGCTGACGCTTCCCGGTATCGCCGGCATCGTGCTGACCGTGGGTATGGCGGTCGATGCCAACGTGCTGATCTTCGAGCGTATCCGCGAGGAACTGCGTAACGGCAACTCGCCGCAGGCCGCGATTGCCGCGGGCTACGACAAGGCCTTTTCGTCGATCGCCGATGCGAACATCACCACCCTGATCGCTGCCGTCGTGTTGTTCACTTTCGGGACCGGGCCGATCAAGGGATTCGCCGTGACGTTGTCGCTTGGCATCATCACGTCGATGTTTACGGCCATCATCGGCACCCGTGCGGTCATCAACCTGATTTACGGCGGTCGTCGGGTCCAGCGGCTGTCGATTGGCGGGAGTTTGATTCATGCCCCAGGCTAAGACGGGCAAGGTGCTGGACATCAACTTCCTCGGCCCGAGGAAGATTTTTTTCGCGCTGTCGGCGATTCTGATCGTGGCCTCGATTGCCTCGGTGCTCACGCGCGGGCTGAACTTCGGCATCGATTTCACGGGCGGTGTGTTGCTCGAGGTTGGCTATCCGAGAGCAGCGGAGCTGGAGAACATCCGCAGTCTGCTGCAGGCGTCGGGCTACGAAGGGGCGCTGGTTCAGAACTTTGGCACGGCGACGGATGTGCTGGTGCGCTTGCCGCCGCAAGCGGAAGGCATGGACGGCAGCGCGATCCGCGATACCGTACTCTCCCTGCTGCGTCAGCAGGAACCTGCGGTAGACCTGCGGCGGGTGGAGTTCGTCGGGCCGCAGGTGGGCGATGAGCTGACCGAGCAGGGCGCGCTGGCGATGCTCTTTGCGCTGCTGATGATTCTGGCCTACGTGTCTTTCCGCTTCCAGTGGAAATTCTCGCTTGGCGCCGTGGCGGCGCTCGCCCACGATGTGATCATCACCATCGGTATTTTCTCTTTGCTGCAAATCCCCTTCGATCTCGCCGTGCTGGCGGCGATTCTGGCGGTCATCGGTTACTCGCTGAACGACACCATCGTGATTTTCGATCGTATCCGCGAGAATTTCCTGCGGCTGCGCCGGGAAACGTCCGAGCAGGTGATGAATGTCTCGATCAACCAGACGCTTGCCCGTACGATTGTCACCGGCCTGACGACACTGCTGGTGCTGTTCGCGCTGCTGTTCGTGGGTGGTGATGCCCTCTATGGCTTCTCGCTGGCGTTGATTATCGGCGTCGTGGTCGGGACCTACTCGTCGATCTACACCGCCAGCGCGACCGCGCTTGCGCTCAATGTCTCCACCGTGGACCTGCTGCCGCCGCAGAAGGAAGAGGATGAGACGCTGAAAGAGCTGCCCTGAACGGCGTCCCGCAACTGCGGTGGTGCCGGACAGGTTTGATGGGCTGCAGCTCAGCCGGCGCCTAACAGGCGCAGCATCCGCTCGCTCACCGCGGGCGCCGAGATGCTGGCTGCCGCGGCAATGTGTTGCTCCGTGACGGGATGCCCGTGACGAATAAGCCTTTCGGCGACCGCGTGCAGTGCATCGACGTTGCTCGGGCCTGCCCTGGACAGGGTCTGCATGAGCGCGTCCTGGCCACTGGTTGTCTCCGCCGTATCGACCCCGAGGGCCACCAGCGTCTCCAGGCGACGGGCGGCCTCCTGCGGGGGCAGCTGGCCGCCCGCGGCATGGCTGATGAATGTCCCGAGTACGGTGTTGCCATTCAGTGGGTTGCGAGCGGTCAGGTCCGGCAGATGGCCCTGAGTGGCCAGGCTGGCAATGTCATCGACGCGGCCCTGCCATGCCAGCGACAGCACGCTCCAGTCGGGGAGCGGCAGTCCACTTGCGCTCAGTTGCTCGAGTTCGGCGAGGCTGATCTCGCCGGTGTTGAGTCCAAGCTGGAGTTCCAGTTCCCGGTAATCCTGGCCGGTGCGGCGCGCCTGCTCGTGAATTCGGGCACGCATCGCCTGCCAGCTCAAGCCACCTCCCATCAATGCCAGGTAGAAGTCCGCTTCATCGGCCCCCAGGGTAGTGTCCAGCAGCGCCCGCCACTGGGCGTAGAGCGCCCCCTGGCCTGCCCGGAACTCCGGCAGCTGCGCGGCGACGTCGGTCCAGGCTGCGGCCAGGTCCGGCAGTGGACCGGAATCGCTCGCGCCCACGGTCGCCGGAGACGATGCCGGGTCGGGCCCTGATCCTTCTGACTGAGCGGCGAGCGCGTCTGCAGGCGTCGCCAGCGCCACCGCAGCGTGAGAGTGCTCGCGGGTCGTCGAGGCCCCTGTGGCCCCGGGCGCAGACCTCTCCAGACTGTTTGCCGGCGGCTGCGGCGCGGCGGCATGGCGGGACCAGGTCCAGGCTGTCGCCAGCGCCAGACCGACCACGGCAGCGCCGATCAAGGTCACTCTGTTCATGGGCTGTCCTCCTGTATCAGCACGATGACGATGACGGGGGGTGCACTGCCGTGATCTGCGCGGACCTATGCCGGTGCCTCGCAGCCGGCCGCGCGCGGCCCGCGGACGGGATCGTCGGCGATGGTCTGGCAGCGCTCCTCGAGAGCCTGCGCGATGCTGTTGCATTGCCCTGCGACCAGCGCTGTCAGCATGACGTCCGCGGGAACCAGCTCCCAGGCCAGGCGGAACGTCGGATTCAGCGTCAGCAGTCCCTTGGCGAACAGAAACAGTCCGCCGGTGCAGTAGGGTGTGAGTGCGCGGTAGAAGCGCTGACAGTCGTTTTTCCACTGGTCGATCAGCAGGGCGCATGCCTCTGCCAGCGCTGCGTCATCCTGCGGTGGTTCGGGCACCAGTTCCGGTGTCAGCGGCAGCGTGTCCAGTGGGTTGAACAGCCAGGGTGCCGTCCATTCCAGCTCATTGAGCTGCCAGAGCGCCTCGTGACCCTCGAGCCAGGGCGCCGTCACGATGATCTCATCGATCTGTTCCATCAGATTGCCGGCACTCCAGCTGCCGTCCAGCGCCGTGTCGACATCAAAGGCCTGTGCCACGGCAGGGGCTGTACTGACCCAAAACAGGCAAAGCATGCGCAAGATTTTCATGACCCACTCCTCCCTGAGAGATCGACGCCCTCCTTGGCGCCGTACTGTCGAGATTAGGGGTCGGGAGGACGCCGGGCCATCCGGGAATCCGGCGGGTTTGCGCAGTTACGGACGTTCCGGCGGCGGTTCAATCGGCCCGATGCAGGCGTCGTCTCAGCAGGAATGCCGCCAGTACGACGACATGCAGCAGTATCGCGACCGCCAGGCTGAAGGCAGCAAACGCCAGCACGAATGTCATGGGCTCCCCGATGTGACCGACGAACTCGCGCAGTCTCTGCTTGGCGGGGTCCGGCACCAGCCAGTGGTACAGCAGCGGGATGAGCAGGATCTGGAGGAGCAGTGCCAGCGGCAGCAGTTCGATGGCGTCACGCTCGCGTCGCGAACGCGGGTTGGCAGGGGTGGCCGGCAGACGGAATTGCCCGCGCAGGTCATCACGAAAGACCAGCAGGTAAACCACCACTCCGAAGCTGGCGACGCCCAGCAGCGTTGGGGTTTGTGCCATGCCCAGCGTAAAAAACAGTCCGAGGAGCAGCGCGGCACCGGCCTGTACCAGGCCTGCGACCACGTGCCCCCAGCCCTGGTAGCGCGGACGCCAGGTCCACTGGGCCCAGGCGCGCTCAACCTGCTGGCGGTGCTGTTGCTGATCGGGTCCAGACATCAGGCAGGGCCCCCCACGAGGCGCCTGCACAGGACGGTTCGCAGTGTTCTAGGCGCCGGCTTGAGAATCAATCACAGAAGCTGCCCCAGGTCCAGCGTCATTTCTGGGCTGTGTTCCCCGGTGCGGGGTCGGTTGCGCGCTGGGCGGACGCCGCCTGTCGGCCTCGCGCATAGTGCGGCGCGAGCAGCCGGGAGAGTTGGGCATAGACCTTGGGATTCCCCCCGACAACATGTCCCGACTGCATGAACCCGTCGCCGCCCTCGAAATCGCTGATCCGGCCTCCGGCCTCCCGGATCATCAGCGTGCCGGCTGCGATGTCCCAGGGCGCCAGCCCGAACTCCCAGAACCCGTCCAGTCGACCGGCGGCGACATAGGCGAGATCGAGGGCCGCCGCGCCGGGCCGGCGCAGCCCGGCGGTGTTCTGCATGACATCGCGCAGCATGGCGAGATAGGTCTCTGCCCAGTCGAGATTGGCGCGGTAGGGGAATCCGGTGCCAATCAGCGCTTCCTCGAGCGAGGTGCGCTTGCTGACCCGGATACGCCGCCCGTCGAGCTGGGCGCCGCCGCCGCGCTCTGCGGTGAACAGCTCCTGGCGCATGGGATCGTAGACCACGCCGCATTCCAGCCGTCCGGAGATCTGCAGGGCGATGCTCACGGCAAACTGCGGAAAGCCATGCAGGAAGTTGGTCGTGCCATCCAGCGGGTCGATGATCCAGAGGCTCTCGCCCGTCCCGTGCTCGCCGCTTTCCTCTGCCAGGAAGGCGTGATCCGGATAGGCCTTGCGGATGACCCGGATGATTTCGACTTCCGCCTGACGGTCGACTTCGGTGACGAACTCGTTGCGGGACTTGGTGGTCACCTGCAGCGCGTCCAGCTGATTGAGGCTGCGAATGATGAGGCTGCCGGCGGCGCGTGCGGCACTCACGGCGATATTCAATGTCGCGGACATGGCGCGAGGTGGACTCCGGAGCTGTTAATGAGCGGCTTTCGTGCATCGGCACGCATCTGTCACGCGCCTGCGCCGCGTAGAATACCAGACCATGATCAGCGAAACGTCGAACCCGGCCGAGACCCGCGACTGGCTGCCCTGGCCGGTCCGGATCGTGCTCGTGCGCACCACCCATCCCGGCAACATCGGGGCGGCCGCCCGTGCGATGAAGACCATGGGCCTGAGTGAGCTGGTGCTGGTCAGTCCTCGGGAGTTCCCTCACGAAGAGGCCACGGCACGTGCCTCGGGCGCCGACGACCTGCTGGCGGCAGCCCAGCGCTACGAGACGCTGGACGAGGCGCTGGCGGGCTGTCGGCTGGTCATGGGCACCAGTGCGCGGCTGCGCAGTGTCGCCTGGCCTCAGCTCGAGCCTCGCGAGGCGGCGGCGACGCTGTTGGCCAGCGCGGGCGCGGGCCCGGTGGCCCTGCTGTTCGGTACCGAGAAATCCGGCCTGTCCAACGAGGAACTCGACCGCTGCCAGGTGCTGGTGAACATCCCGGCCAATCCCGCCTACAGCTCGCTCAATCTCGGCATGGCCGTGCAGCTGCTGGCTTACGAGTTGCGTCTCGCCTGGCTTGGGGAGGCGCGCGTCCCCGTGGAGCGCGACGTGGCGCCCGCTCGTGCGGAAGATCTCGAGCGCTTCTACACGCACCTGCAGCAGGTCCTGATCAACAGCGATTTTCTCGACCCTTCGAACCCGAGGCAGCTGATGCGCAGATTGCGCAGACTGTACGCCAGAGCCCGGCCGGATGAGCAGGAGCTCAACATCCTTCGCGGCATTCTCTCGGCAGTGGACCCGGCAGGCGAGGCGGCCCGCCGGCGGCGCCAGGATCCATGAACGAGGCGACCCCCATCTACCTCGATCACGCCGCGACCACACCGCTGGCCGCGGAAGTCGTCGCGGCCATGCACGCGGTGCTCGCCGATCCGGCACTCTGTGCCAACCCGTCTTCGGTGGGTCATGTCGCCGGCCGCCGCGCCGCGGCGCGCATCGCCCGGGCACGCGCGCAGATCGCCGGTGTGGTGGGTGCGTCGGCCGATCAGGTGGTGTTCACCTCAGGGGCCACCGAGTCGGACAACCTCGCGGTGCTCGGCGTCGCGCGGGGGAGTGCCTGGCGCGGACGCCACGTCGTCAGCAGCAAGACCGAACATCGGGCGGTCCTCGACGCCCTCGACCGACTCGAGCGTGAAGGCTTCAGCGTGACGCGACTCGATCCTGGTCCCCTGGGCCGCATCGAGGTCGACGCGCTGGCCGACGCCCTGCGTGAAGACACCGTTCTGGTGTCGCTGATGCACGTCAACAACGAAACCGGCGCGGTCAACGAGATCGCCGCGCTCGGTGAGGTCTGTCGACGTGCGGGGGTCCCGCTGCATGTCGATGCCGCTCAGAGTGTCGGCAAGCTGCCGATCGACCTGCAGTCCCTGTCCGTCGATCTGCTGTCGATCAATGCGCACAAGGTGAATGGTCCCAAGGGCGTCGGCGCGCTGGTGCTGACCCCGGCGGCCAGGCGCCGGATCGAACCCCTGCTGTTCGGCGGGGGCCAGGAAGAGGGGCTTCGTCCGGGGACGCTGGCGACCCACCAGGTGGTGGGCATGGCCGAGGCCCTGGTGCTGGCTGAGCAGCGGCGGGAGCGTGAGTATGGGCGTCTGCAGGCCCTGCGACTGGCGTTCTGGGAGGCCCTTGCCGCCGCGGGTGGCGCGTGGTGCAACAGCCCGCTGGATGAGCACGGCTCGCCCTGGATTCTCAATGTGAGCTTCGACGGCGTGGCCGGCGAGAGCCTGCGCCTCGCGCTCGAAGGCATCGCGGTGTCGGGGGGCTCGGCCTGCAACTCCGCGAGTGGCGAGGGGTCCTATGTGTTGCGATCGCTCGGGCGCAGTGATCTGCTGGCGGAGGCCGCGCTGCGCTTCAGCTTCGGGCGGGAGACCGACGAGAGTCTGCTGGCCCGGGCCGCGGTCGAGGTGTTGTCGGCCCTCAGGCGCTTGCGGCGCATCGCGCCGGCGGCGGGCGACCCGCCGACCGTGCACATCGCCGGGGCTTCGGGTTAAACTGTTGAGTCGTATGGGCTATACGGATGGGGTGCGCGAGCGGTTCAGCCGGCTGACCCACGCCGCGCAGCCCGAGGATGTCCCGGATGCCTTGGGAGAGGCGGGTGAGCGGGCGCACGGCGCCTGCGTACAGATCCTGGCCTGGCAGGCGCCGGGGGGCGGCGACGGGCGGCTCGCGCGGGTGCGGTTTCGCGCGCTGGGCTGCCCGGCGCTGCTGGTCGCCGCGGATCTCGCATGCGAGCGGCTTGAGGGGTGCGCGCCGGCAGCACTGGCGGCCATCGAGCCTCTTGCGCTGCACGCGGAACTTCGTTTGCCCGTGGAGAAACTCGGGCGGGTATTGCTGGTAGAGGATGCTGCGCGGCGCTGTCTCGAGGCACTGCGCGCGCAGCAGGGCAACTGAACAGGAGAGATGCTGATGGCCATATCACTGACCGAGTCCGCTGCCGAGCGGGTGCGCGGATATCTGGCCCGTCGCGGGCATGGCGTGGGCCTGCGGCTCGGCGTGCGTAAAACCGGCTGCTCGGGCTTCGCCTACGTGGTCGACTATGCCGACGATGTCCGCGAGGACGACATCGTGTTCGACGGCGCCGAGGGCGTGAAGGTTGTGGTCGACGGCGAAGCGCTCGCGTTGATCGACGGCACCGAGGTCGACTTCGTGCGCGATGGCCTCAACGAGGCCTTCAGCTTCCGCAACCCGAACGTGGCCGGGGAGTGCGGCTGCGGCGAGAGCTTCAGCGTCTGAGTTCTGCCGCCCCGCGTCCGCGGGGCGGTTGTCATCGTCCATCACCATCATAACCATCATCAGGGAATCGTCATGACCATCGAAAGAACGCTGTCCATCATCAAGCCTGACGGCGTCGAGAAGAACATCATCGGCGAGATCTACTCGCGCTTCGAGAAGGCCGGGCTGCAGATCATCGCCGCGCGCATGCTCCACCTGAGCACCGAGCAGGCGGAGCGCTTTTATGCCGTCCACGCGGAGCGGCCGTTTTATCGCGACCTGGTGAGCTACATGACGTCGGGCCCGGTGATTGCCCAGGTGCTGGAAGGCGAGGATGCTGTAGCGCGACACCGTGACCTCATGGGTGCCACGGATCCCGCCAAGGCGGCGCCAGGCACCATTCGTCGCGATTTCGCTGCGAGCATCGAGGAAAACGTCGTACATGGCTCGGATGCGGCCGAGACGGCCGCTGAGGAAATCCAGTTCTTCTTCGGTGATGACGGGCTCTGCCCGCGCACGCGCTGAGTCTCGGGCAAGCACGCATGGCTGTGGCGTTGTCTGCTGTCTCCGCGACCAACCTGCTGGGGGTCCCCCGCCAGGCACTGGAGGCGCAGTTCGCCACGTGGGGTGAGAAGCCCTTCCGGGCGCGTCAGCTCATGCAGTGGGTCTACCAGCGCGGCGTGCTGGAGTTCTCGGAGATGACGGACATGTCGCGCGCACTGCGCACGCGACTCGCTGCCGAGTGCACGCTGACGCTGCCGGAAATCGACAGCGAGCAGCGGTCGGCTGACGGCACGATCAAGTGGCTGCTCAATATGGGGGCGAGCCAGGGGATCGAGATGGTGTACATCCCGGAGCCCGACCGCACCACCCTGTGTATTTCCTCGCAGGTCGGGTGCGCGCTCGATTGCGCGTTCTGTGCCACCGCTCAGCAGGGCTTCAACCGCAACCTCTCCGCGGCGGAGATCGTTGGCCAGGTGCTGCTGGCCAATCGAATCCTGCGCGCCGAGGGTCGGCAGATCAGCAACGTCGTGTTCATGGGCATGGGGGAGCCGCTGGCCAATTACCGCGCGGTGGTGCCGGCCACGCGGGTGATGATCGATGACCTCGGCCTGGGCCTGTCGCGGCGAAGGGTCACGATCAGCACTTCCGGGTTGGTGCCGCAGATCGACCGCCTCGGCGAAGACTGCAATGTCGCCCTCGCGGTGTCGCTCCACGCGCCGGACGACGCGCTGCGAGACGAATTGGTGCCGATCAACCGGATCCATCCCATCCAGACCCTGCTGGAGGCCTGCTGGCGCTATGCGGCTCGCCAGTCCAGTCGCCAGATCACCTTTGAATATGTGATGCTCGATGGGGTGAATGACAGCCTCGCGCACGCCGATACGTTGGTAGACCTGCTGCGGGGGCGGCCCGCCAAGGTCAACCTCATTCCGTTCAACCCGTTCCCGGAGACGCGCTTCCAGCGCTCGCCGGCGCGCGTCATCGACGCCTTCAGAGACCGGCTCAACCAGCGCGGTGTGCGCACCACCACGCGGCGCACGCGTGGCGACGATATCGATGCCGCCTGCGGACAGCTGGCCGGTCGGGTCGCCGATCGCACCCGCATACGCCTGTCTGACAAGCCCATCCGGGCGGCGGGCGCATGACCCGGTGGTCCGTGGCAGCCCTGCTGGGCGCCGCGCTGCTGGGCAGCGGGTGTGCCACCACCGGCGACCGGGCGCCGCGCACCGAAGCGGCCGCCTCGCAGGAGGAGGCGTCACGCATCAACACTGATCTCGGTATCAGCTACTTTCGCCAGGGGCGCATCGAGTTGGCACTCGAACGCCTGACCCGCGCGGTGGAGCAGGACCGTCGCTATGCGCGCGCCCATGCCGCGCTCGCCGTGGTCTATCAGCAGCTGGAGGAACCCGCAGACGCCGAACGTCACTTCCGCGCGGCACTCAGACTGTCCGAACGGGACCCCGAGCTCTGGAATACGTACGGCGTGTTTCTCTGTGGTCAGGGACGTTTCGACGAGGCCGAAGGGTTCTTTCGTCGCGCCTCGCGCGACCGGCTGTATCCGCGGCCCGATCTGGTGTTGACCAATGCCGGAATGTGCATGCGGGAGAAGGGCGATCTCGAGGCGGCCGAAGGTTATCTGCGCGAGGCGCTGGAGCGCAATCCGCGGTTCCCTGAAGCGCTGCTGCAGATGGCCAGTCTGTCGCTGACCACCAACAACCTCATGGGCGCGCGGGCGTTCCTGCAGCGCTATTTTGCGGCATCAGCGGTCAGCGCCGAGTCGCTGTGGCTGGGGGTGCAGATAGAGCGCGGGCTTGGCGACGAGCGCACCGCCCGTGAATATGCCTCACGCCTGCGCGACGACTTCGCCGACTCGGCGCAGGCCCGCGAATTACTCGAGTCGCAGCGCGATGAACGATGATGCCCGGCTCAACGAGACGCCTGCAGACACGCCTGCGCCTGCAGACCTCGATGCATCGATCGGCGGTGCGCTGCGCGAGGCGCGCGAAGCACTCGATCTGACCGAAGAGGCGGCGGCTTCGAGCCTCCACCTCGACCCTGCCATCCTGCGGGCGCTTGAGCATGATGATTTCGCGAGGCTGGGTGCGCCGGTGTTCGTTCGGGGCCACCTGCGCAAGTATGCGGGTCTGCTGAAACTTGATGCCGACGCACTGCTGGCGCGCTACCAGACCGTGGCCGCCACCGACGCGCCCGTCCCTGCCCGCTCCGTCAAGCGTCCCGACCGTTTCGCGGTGGATGATGGTCTGAACTGGCCGGTGGTCCTGGCGGTGCTCGCAGTGGTCTTGATTGCTGCGTTTGCAGTCTGGCGGCTCTGGGGGCAGCCGGCGGAGCCCGTGCCGGTGGCGACCGACCTGTCGCAGGCCTTCTCGGCCGGGGTACAGCCTGTGCTGGCGGAGATCGCCCCATCCCTGCCGCCGGCGCCGCTGTCACTGCCCGAGAGGACGTCGGCGGAAGCGCCGGCCATCGCCCCACGGGCGGCGGGCGAAGGCCTGCATGTGGTGATCGGCTTCACCGAGGAGTGCTGGACGGAAATCACCGATGCTGACGGCCGACGGCTGTATTTCGGTCTCGCCGGCGCCGATCAGCGGGTCGATGTCCGGGGTCGGGCACCGGTGTCGCTGTTGCTGGGGAATGCTGCCGCCGCGCGGGTCTGGATCGACGGTGTGCCCTGGAGCGTGCCGGACGAACGAATCGTCAACAACGTCGCCCGGGTGCGCCTGCAACCCTCGCCCTGAAATCACCCACCGACTACGGACCCCCCCGATCACCATGACCACACCCCTCGCTCCCCTGCGCGGCATGAATGACGTGCTGCCCGACGACAGCCCGTGGTGGCAGCTCCTCGAGGACACCGCCCGCGGCGTCTTCGAGGTGTACGGGTTCCGCCAGATTCGGGTGCCGCTGCTCGAGCGCACGGAGCTGTTCCGCCGCTCCATCGGCGAGGTCACGGACATCGTCGAAAAGGAGATGTACACCTTCGACGACCGCAGCGGCGACAGCGTGACGCTGCGCCCTGAGGCCACCGCCGGCATCGTCCGCGCCGGGATCTCCAATGGTCTGCTGCACAACCAGCAGCAGCGTCTGTGGTGCATGGGACCGATGTTTCGCTATGAACGTCCCCAGAAGGGACGTTACCGCCAGTTCCATCAGATCGATGTCGAGGCGCTCGGCTATCCTGGTCCCGATATCGATGCCGAGATGATCCTGATGAGCGCACGGATCTGGCGTGAGCTTGGACTGACCATGCCGAGTCTCGAGATCAATTCGCTGGGCACGCCCGAGGCGCGTGCCGCGTATCGCAGTGTCCTGGTGGACTACTTCGAGGCACGTCGCGGCGAACTCGATGAGGACAGTGTGCGTCGGCTGGCATCCAACCCGATGCGCATCCTCGACAGCAAGCATCCGGACATGCAGGCGGTGATCGCCGAGGCCCCGCTGCTGACCGAACACCTCGACCCGGCGTCGGCGACGCATTTTGCTGCGCTGCGCGACATGCTTGATGCCGCTGGCATCGAATACCGCGTGAATCCCCGTCTCGTGCGTGGTCTGGATTACTATTCACGCACGGTATTCGAGTGGTTGACCGATCGGCTTGGCGCTCAGGGGGCGGTGTGTTCCGGTGGGCGCTACGATGGGCTGGTCTCGCAGCTCGGGGGTCGAGCCACACCGGCGATTGGCTGGGCCATGGGTGTGGAGCGGCTGGTCGAACTGCTGCGGCTGGACCGTCCGGAGCTCTCGGCCGGTGCCGCCGAGGTCTATATCCTGATGGGCGACGAGACCCGGGTGGGAGACGGCATGCAGTTGGCCGAGACCTTGCGCGATGGTCTGCGCGGGCTGCGAGTGCAGCTGCACTGCGGGGGTGGCAGCCTCAAGGCGCAGTTCCGTCGTGCGGATCGCAGCGGCGCGCGCTGGGCGCTGGTCCTGGGACAGAGCGAGCTTGAGCGCGGCGAGGTGACCGTCAAGCCGCTGCGCGAGGTGGGCGAACAGTTCGCCGTGTCGCGGGACGCGCTGCTGGACTGGTTGCGCAACAGACGGGTGTAAGCGGCGATTGAACGACCTATAACGGCGACGGTCTGCACCCTGACGGTGCGCTGCCGGACCCACGCCGAAGCTGAGAGCGACCCCAAGGCGTCGCGGGAGTGTTGGAAGTGAGCAATTACGACGACGACGAGACGCTCGAGAGCCTGCGTCACTGGTGGGATGACAACGGCCGCTACGTCATCAGTGGCGTGGTGCTCGGTGTTGCCGGGCTGGTGGGCTGGCAGCAGTGGGGCGCCTGGCAGACGCGTACCGCCGAGGAGGCAAGCCGCCTGTATACGGCGATGTCGGCCTCCGCCGAAGCGAGGCGGCGTAACGAAGCCGGTCAACTGGCCCAGACGCTGGCCGATGAGTTCGGCCGTACGCCCTATGCCGACCAGGCCGGCCTGCTGATGGCGCGCCTGCATATGGATGCGAACGATCCGCGCGCCGCCGCCGCATCCCTCCGTGAGGTGCTCGGCCGGACCCGGGATCAGGAACTGCGCGCCATTGCCGCGCTGCGTCTGGCCCGGGTGTTGCATCACGATGGTGATCTGGACGGTGCCCTGGCGGCCCTGGAAGAGGCGCGAGGCGAGGCATTCGTTGCCCGGGCCGCCGAGATTCGCGGCGACATTCTGGTTGCGCGCGGCGAGTTCGCCGCCGCCCGGGCCGCCTACCAGCGTGCGCTCGATGCCCCGGATCGCGGCATGATTGACAGGACGCTCGTGCGCATCAAGCGCGACGACCTGCCGGTCCAGGCGGCGGACAGGGGAGAGTCCTGATGGGTGTGTTCTGGCGAGTGTCGGCGCTGCTGGCCTGTGCCCTCAGCCTGACCGGCTGTGGCGTGTTTGGCGGCAAGGATCCTGGCGAGCCCCCTGCCGAGCTGGTGGCGTTCAGCGCTACGCTCGACGTGCAGCGCGCCTGGCAGGCGTCTACCGGGGGCGGCGGCGATCGTCTGCGCCTCGGTCTCGCGCCGGTCGGCGATGGTGCGCGGGTCTATGCGGGCGGTCATGACGGCCGCGTGATCGCAATCGATGCGCGTGAGGGTGCCCGCGTGTGGCAGGTCAACACCCGAATGGCCCTGGCAGGAGGACCGGCCGTCAGTGACGATCTTGTGGTGTTCGGGACGCTCGACGGCCACGTGCTGGCATTGGACAGCGCCACGGGCGAGGAGCGCTGGCGGGTGTTCGTGGGGGGCGAGGTGCTCACCGCACCGGCAGGGTCACCCCGGGCCATCGTGGTCCGGACGGTTGACGGCCGACTGATCGCCCTGGCGCCGCTCGATGGTCGGCGGCTGTGGGCCAGCGATCACTCGGTGCCGCGGCTGATGTTGCGCGGCAACGCACCACCGGTGATCAGCGGTAACACGGTGCTCGCCGCGTTCGACAGCGGCCGCCTGGGGGCTTACTCGCTCGCCAACGGCGATACGTTGTGGGAGCAGCAACTGGCCGTGCCGGCGGGGCGCAGCGAGCTCGAGCGCCTGGTCGATATCAATGCCCGTCCGCTGGCGATCGGTCGCGATCTTTTCGCGGTCGGGTTCCAGGGCAACATGGCGAGCATCGCGCTGGAGTCGGGCCAGGTCCTCTGGGCACGTGAGTTCTCCAGTCATGGCGGTCTGGCCGCGGATCTCAACAACCTCTACGTCGCCGATGCGGCCAGCGAAGTGCTGGCGGTGTCACGACGCACCGGCAACAGCGTCTGGCTGAACAGTGACCTGCGCATGCGTGACCTCTCGACACCTGTGACGCTGGGCGATTCGGTGATCTTCGGTGACTTCGAGGGCTACCTGCACTGGCTTTCCGCTGCCGACGGCAGCATTCAGGCCCGGGTCCGCGCGGGTAATCGCCGGGTGCTCGGATTGACCACGATCGCGGATCTGGTGGTGGCTCAGCTCGATGACGGCCGCGTGGTGGCTTACCGCGTCCGGCGCGACGACTGAAGCCTCACGGACCCGGCCGGAGACCTCCGATGCTGCCCGTCATCGCCCTCGCCGGCCGGCCCAACGTGGGCAAATCCACGCTGTTCAACCGTCTGACCGGCACGCGCGATGCCTTGGTCGCGGATTATCCCGGTCTCACCCGCGATCGCCAGTACGGCTTCGGGCGCATCGGTGCCGTGCCCTACGTGCTGGTGGATACCGGAGGGGTCGGTGAGCACGACGACGACCTCTCCGGGTTGATGGCCGGACAGACCTGGCGGGCATTGGACGAGGCCGACGTGGTCATCCTGCTGGTCGATGCCCGTGGCGGTCTGACCGCAGGGGACCAGCGCATCGTCAGTGAGCTTCGCCGTCGGGGTCGGCGCGTGCAACTCGCGGTCAACAAGGCCGAAGGTCTCGATCCCGACCTGGCGCTGGCGGACTTCCAGGCACTGGGGCTCGGCGAGGGTATCGCGATCTCCTCGGCCCATGGCGACCGGGTCACGCAGCTCATCGATGCGGTACTGGCCCCCTGGGCGGCGGCTGCCGCCGAGGCGCCAGCCGCCGAACCGTCAGCGGCCGAGGACGGCATTACCGTAGCGGTGGTGGGGCGGCCCAACGTCGGCAAGTCCACTCTGGTGAACCGTCTGGTGGGTGAGCAGCGGGTGGTGGCTTTCGACCAGCCTGGCACCACTCGCGACAGCATCCGCGTGCCCTTCGAGCGCAACGGGCAGCGGTATACCCTGATCGATACCGCCGGCATCCGCCGTCGCGCGCGTGTCGATGCCGTGATCGAGAAATTCTCCATCGTCAAGGCGCTGCAGGCCATCGATGCGGCCAGTGTCGTGATCGCTCTGTTCGATGCCAGCGAAGGCGTCACCGAGCAGGACGCCACGCTGCTGGGGCTGGTGCTGGAGCGGGGGCGTGCACTGGTGCTGGGTCTCAACAAGTGGGACGGCCTCAGCGCGGAGCAGCGTGAGCGCACGCGCCGGCAGATGGATGTGCGTCTGCCATTCATCGATTTCGCGCCGCGGCATTTCATCTCCGCGCTGCATGGCACCGGCGTGGGCGATCTGCTGGATGACGTGCGCCGAGCCCATCGTGCGGCAACAGCTGATCTGCCGACCCCGGAGTTGACGCGGGTGCTCGCCGCCGCGGTCGCCCAGCATCCGCCGCCGTTGGTCCGCGGGCGGCGCATCCGGCTGCGTTATGCTCACCAGGGCGGGCGCAATCCACCGGTCATCGTGATCCACGGCAACCAGACGGAGAGCGTGCCCAAGGCCTACCGCCGGTTCCTGGTGAACCGCTTTCGCGAGGCGTTCCGCCTGCAGGGCGCGCCGATCCGCCTGGAGTTCCGCTCCGGCACCAATCCGTACGCCGGCAAGCGCAACACGCTGACGCCCCGCCAGCGCCACAAGCGCGACCGGCTGATGAAGCACCAGGGACGCCGCAGCCGCTGACCCTGCGGCGCGCGGCAGGCCGCCTGACCGCGCCTGACCGCCTCATGCCCTCCTGGCATGACGATCTAACCGCTTGGCGCAAGGCTTCCGACCCATCCGCCGTACACTCAACCCATGAGTGCACGACAGACGTTCCGCATCGAGGGCGAGTTCGCCATGCATCGTGGCGGGCGGCTGCGCGATCCCGTGCTGGCCTACGAGACCTGGGGCCGGTTGGATCGTGGGCGGGACAACGCGCTGCTGGTCTTTCCCGGCATGTCCCCCTCGGCGCACGCAGCGGCTTCCCCGGCCGACCCCGCACCGGGCTGGTGGGAGGGCATGATCGGTCCCGGGCTGCCGCTGGACACCACGCGCTATTTCGTCATCTGCATCAACTCGCTGGGCAGTTGCTTCGGCAGCACCGGGCCGGCCGCCACCGATCCCGACACCGGACGCCCTTACGCCACCAGCTTTCCCGTGCTGTCGCTGGAGGACGTGGC
>PWZL01000080.1 GCA_003567475.1 Gammaproteobacteria bacterium
CCCGCAACAGCTGTACTGGCTGATCGCCGCCCTGGCCCTGGCCGGGCTGCTGGCCGGGCTGCTCGCAGGCCTGCTCGGCGTGGGTGGCGGCCTGGTGATCGTCCCGGTCGTCTACCAGGTCCTGCTCACCACTGGGGCCTCCCAGGACCACCTGATGCAGGTCGCGGTTGGCACCTCGCTTGCGCTGATCGTCCCGACATCCCTGCGCTCGGCACTCGGCCATCACAGCCGCGGCGCGGTCCTCAGCTGGCTGCTCCGCCGCTGGTCCGTGGCCCTGGTCTTCGGGGTGGCCGCCGGTGTCGGGGTCGCGCACACACTGAGCAGCGGTGCACTCGCGCTGGTGTTCGCGACGCTGGTGCTTGCCATGGCCGGCTGGCTCGCCTGGGCACCCGAGAGCTTCCGCCTGGGCACAGACTTGCCCCGGGGTCCGGGTGCGCATGTCATCCCGGCGAGCATCGGCGGCTTCTCGGCGCTCATGGGGATCGGCGGCGGGTCACTCTCCGTGCCGATCATGACAGCCTACGGGATTCCTCTGCTTCAGGCCGTCGGCACCTCTGCCGCGTTGGGCCTGATGATCGCACTCCCGGGCGCAGCGGGGTTCATGATCGCCGGCTGGCAGGTCCCCGGGCTCCCGCCCTACTCGCTCGGCTACATCAACCTGCTGACGGCCGCCTGCGTCCTGCCCAGCATGCTGCTGGCCGTTCCGTGGGGCGTGCGCCTTGCCCACCACGTGTCGGGGCGCACCCTACGGTTGGCCTTCGCACTGTTCCTCGTGATCACGGGCGTGCGCATGGCGTGGGCGGGGCTCTCGGGATAGGCCCACTGCGAACTCAATGCTCGTTCTGGGCGACGTGCACAATCAAACCGTCGAGCGACTCCGTCACTTCGATCTGGCAGGTCAGTCGACTGGCGTCGTTGCGCTCGTACGCGGCATCCAGCATGCAGTCTTCCATGTCGTCCATCCGCGGCAAGCGCTCCAGCCAGGCCTCATCGATGTAGGCGTGACACGTCGCGCAGGCGCAGGCCCCACCGCATTCCGCAACAATCCCGTCCACATCGTTATTGACTGCGCCCTCCATGACCGTCAACCCGACCTCAACCTCGATCTCACGCCGGCTGCCGTCCGGCTGAACGTAAATCACTTTGGGCATGCTACTCACTTAAGGATTAGGAAAAACCGCGCGATTCTAGGGACTGTAGCGTTCACGCGCAAACCGCGCCGCAACCGCGTCCACAGACCGGCTGATCTGAGCACAAAAAAAAGGCCTGCCGATTTCGGCAGGCCCGTTTCTCACAGGGAGCGGTGGTCAGCTGCGCGCGAGCTGGCGCTGGAGATCCTGCCGGCGCGACACCTCCCGCTCGATGAATTCGATCCACTGATTTGCCGTACGGCGGCTCCGATCATCAGCGCGAGCAGCCCGAAACGCCGTCTTGGCAGGCTCGTATTGCTGCAGTTCGTACAGGCACATCCCGAGCACCACATTCGCGGTGTCGGTTCGCCGCAGTCCGCCGCGGCTGAGTCCAGCGCGGGCGGCCTCGACGCATTCCTGATGCTGATCGAGATTCAGGAAGGACTGCGCGAGCTGCAGATACAGCTGGCCATCCCCCGAGCGGCGCGCGGCCTCCTGCAGTGGCGGGATTGCGCGGCGATCGTCCTGCGCCATCATCCATGCCTGCGACAGCAGCCGGTAGTTGCGTTCATTACGCTCGACAATACCTTCAGACATGCCCCGGTCGAGAATCCTGGCGCCCTTGTAGGGTCCACCGGACTGCATGTAGAGCTGAGCGAGCTGAACGATCTCATTTTCGCGATCCATGAGCCCGTCTTCGTAAATGGCCTCCAGCACGGCCACCTGGCGCCGCTGCAACCCAAGCTCGCCGTACACGGCTGACAGATGAGTCCAGTATTCCTTTTTCGGCCAACGGGTCACCAGCAACTCGAGCACTTCTCTGAGGCGGGCGGTATCCTCGAGCTGGAAATAGCCCGCACGGAGCAGGCCATACCACTCCTCGCGTGCGCCGCCGTCCCGATCCCGTTCCGCGATCTCGATCGCGCGGTTCAGATACTCCACCGACTGCCGGTACTGCTCAAGCTGATAATGCGCGACGGCAAGCAGGTAGAAAGGATCCCCTCCCGGGTTCTCGGCAGAGGCCAACCAACGGTTGCCGTACTCCAGCGCCTTCTGGTACTGCTCGGTTGCCATTGCCAGCTGCACCAGCGTCCACAGGGTGTCGTTCATGAACCCCTGCGGCAGATCCGGAAGCGCCACCACCTCTTCAAAGGCCCGCACCGCCGCCGTCAGATTCTCCTGCTGGTAATCGATCAAACCGGTGAAATAGAGGATCTGCCCTCGCTCGTAGCTGTTGAGATCCTGAATGGTCCTGATGCGGTCGAGCTCGCGGCGCGCCCCGGCATAGTCGTCCTCTTCAAGGCGCTCCTGGGCCGCAGACAGCCCCTGAAACACGCGTTCCCGCAGGGCCTGGACCTGCCGCGTTTCCTCCTCCTGAGCCACCGCACTGGTCACCGGCGAGAACTCGCCCGGTCCGGCAACGAACCACATCGCGAGGGCTGCAGCCGCCGCGGCGGCTACCGGTCCCCGGCGGGTCCGGGGGGTTGCTGAAGTCTCCATTTCTGCCGCCTCCTCTCGCACCACTGCCATCAATCCTCCAGCCGGAAGGTGATACGGAATCTGACCCCAGGGACGTCAACGGGTTCACCGTCGATCACTCTCGGGCGGTAGCGAAACCGCATCACGGCATCGATGGCTGCACTGTCAAAGATGGAATTTGAGGATTCCACCACAAAGGGATCGCGCACTGTACCCTGCCGCGTCACCGTGAACTCGAGCGTCACCCAGCCCTCAAGGCCACGCATCTGCGCCCGACGGGGGTAATTAGGCGCGACCTGCACGATCGGCATGTACTCGCCATCACTGAAAAAGCCATCTCGACCGATGTCCATGTCGTGGGAAACGGAAGGCGCCGTGACACCAATGCCCGCGCCGGCCGCCATATCCATGTCATCCATCTGCCGATCCGGCTGATCCGGGGGCGGCGCATCCGGCTCGGGCGGCCGCTCTGGCCGGTCCTCGCGCGTTTCGGTCTGCTCTTCGCGCTGGACACGCACGAAGTCGACAAACCTGAACGTGCGCTCGTCGGTCAGCGCAGGGACACCCATGACGATCAGGTACTGCATCACCCACAGCAGCGTAAAGGTGACGAACGTACCCACCACCACGGAGATCAGGATCCTCACCATGTTTCAATCCTCCTGCACGATACCCGCCAAGCGACTGGCGAATGGCTCATCGACCCTGCCATTCTGCCCACGGCAACCATCAGGTCTCCTGCGCCGCGATGGACACATTGAAGACACCTGCCTGGCGGGCCGCGTCCATCACCTGGATGAGGGTCTCGGTCACCGCCTTCTTGTCCGCCTGAATCACCACCGAACCCTCGGGGTTCTCGGCGTGCAGCCGCTCGATGTTGGCCCGCAGCGCGCGGGGATCCACCTGACGACGGTCGATCCAGATCTCGTTGTTCTCGGAGATCGCAATCAAGATGTTGGCCCGCTCCTGCCGCACAGCCGTCTGTGCATCAGGACGGTTCACATCAATACCGGCTTCCTTGACGAACGACGCCGTCACGATGAAGAAGATCAGCATGATGAACACCACGTCGAGCATCGGCGTGATGTTGATTTCGTTCTCTTCCTCTTCGCTCGCAGCTCCAGCGAAATTCCTGCGCATGGCTTGATCCCTCAGTGATCCATCGTGAGCTCGTCTTCGAGCAGTTCAACTTCACGGTTGGCGCGGTTGGTCAGAATGGTGGCGAACAGCACCCCTGAGAGCGCGCCCACCATGCCTGCCATCGTGGGGATCGTGGCTTTCGACACCCCTGAGGCCATGGCACGCGCGTTGCCCGTGCCGGTGACCGCCATCACGTCGAAGACCTCGACCATCCCGGTGACCGTGCCCAACAGGCCCAGTAGCGGACATAGTGCCACGAGGGTCTTGATCATCGGCAGGCCGGCATTCGCCGACAGCCTGACCTCTGACACCAGCGCCTGGCGAATGTTGGCGGCTTCCCAGGATTTGCGTTCAGGACGCGCCTCCCACCGGCGGAACACCTCGCGGCTCTGCTTCTTCAGTGCTGTGTTGAAGTAGATGAACCGCTCAAGGATCAGCACCCACATGAAGAAGATGGTCCACCCGATTATGACCAGTACGTCCCCTCCAAGTTCAAGGAAGTCGCGTATCGGTTCCCACATATCAATCAGCAGTTGCATGGACTACCTCTCGCGTCGCGTCGGCAAAGGGTGACGACGGCCTCAGGCCGTCGCCCCCTTCTTCTCTGCTTCCGAGTGCTGGGCCACGATGCCGGCGCTCTGCTCATTGAGAATGTGCAGGATGCGCTTGCTGCGACCACTGACGATGGTGTGCAGCAGCACGATCGGAATGGCAACCACCAGTCCGAGCACCGTCGTCACCAGGGCCTGCGAGATACCGCCCGCCATCAGCGTGGGGTCACCGGTACCGAACAGCGTGATGGCCTGGAAGGTCTGGATCATACCCGTCACCGTACCGAGCAGACCCATCAACGGTGCCACCACCGAAATGATCTTCAGGAACAGCAGGAAGCGCTGCAGACGCGGCGTCTCCTTGATGATCGCCTCACCCAGCTTGAGTTCGAGCGTCTCGGTGTCGACCCCCTTGTTGGCGTGGTAGACCTTCAGCACACGACCCAGCGGATTGTCTTCCCGGGCTTCACTGGATTTCAGCTGACGGCTCACCTTGCTGCTCGTCATCCCCAGAGTCACCAGACGTTCAGCGGCCAGCAACAGACCGAGGAGACCGAGCGCGATGATGACGTAACCCACCTCGGCGCCCTGCTGAATGCGTTCCACCATCGAAGGATACTCGATGAGCAGCGCCAGCAGCTGACCACGCGTCGGGTCGAGGGCGAACGGCGTAAAACCATCACTGGCGTTGACCAGCCGCGAGGTGCTGGTGATGAACCGTCGCTGATCGGGCTGGCGCGCGATTTCACTGACGGTCCCGGTGGCCGGTTGGTAGGCGAGATAGGCGCCATCGGAGATCAGGTTGAACGCACCAACACGCACCACGTTGCGAGTCTCGCGATCCCCGTCGGCCGACACCACCTCCATCGGCATCCGGGCCACGCGTCCAAGCTCGGTGGCTTCACGCTGCAGCTCGAACCAGAGGCGTTCGATCTCCTCGACCGATGCGATCCGCGCCGTCTGTCCCATGCGCTCGGCAAGCCGCAGCAGGAACTCGCGACGATCAGGGTACTGAATTGCGGTCAGTGAGTTGTCGAACTGACTGGCCGCGTCGCCGGCCACCAGCTGAACCACGCCGAACAACTCGCGCAACTCGCCAAGGCTCTCATTGAGCTCGGCGTTGAGCCGCGCGAGTTCCCGCTCGTTCTCACCGAAAGTACCTTCCAGCGTCTCGCTGCGGCGCTCTTCACGGGTCTGGCGCTGCCGGGCTTCGCGCAGCAGGCGCTCCTGCTCGCCCCGCTGCGCCTCGAACTCACGCTCCCGCTGCCGGGCTTCTTCGGAATCCCGGGCGCGACCCTGCTCCACCAGCCGGAGGAGCTCTTCCAGGCTGCGGGCCTGAGCATTGGCATCGGCAGGCGCAAGCGTACCGAGCCCGAACATGACGGCGACTACCGCCGTCAGCAAGAATTTGACTCTCATTGTCAGATATCCTCCGGCGCGGCGATCGGCATCATCAGCAACTCAGGCGCGATCTGGCGACGCGCAACCCTCAGCCCCTGTCGGATCCGATTGCGGTAGTCACTGCCGAGCTCGACCCACTGGCCGGCCCGCTGGTCCCAGACCCCCTGACGCTGTCCGTCCGCGGTCTGGTAGACCAGAGCGATTCTTCCAACACGCAGGAAGTCGACCTGCCGTTCGACGCCGCCCACCTCAAGCATGCCGGTGTAGTACTCGATGGTCCGGCCGTATTCGTTCTCGATCTGGTAGGACTCCATGACGCGGCGGAACTTTTCAGCCACGGTCACGTCCTGCCGCTCGAGAATGTTGCGCAGATCCTCGACCCTGTCGCGCCGTTCTTCGGCGAGAAATGGCACGTCCAGAGAAACGAACTGATCCAGGCCCTCGATCATGCGATCCATCAGCGGCACCACCTGGCGCTGGATGACCGTCACCTGCTCGATCGAGTTCTGGATCTCCTGTTTCTGGTTCTCCTGTCGCTCGACCTGGCGCTCCAGCAGCGCGTTGTACACCTCCAGGCCTTCGATCTCGCGCGAGACCTGCCGGAATTGGTCGGTGAGACTACGGGTCTGGTTGACGATATTGTCGACCCGCTGCTGCGACTCCTGGGCGATCGTGATTCGACGTTCCCCCTGAGTGAGCACCTGATCCAGGTTCTGCGCGGACACGGCGGTAACCAGCAAGCTTCCCGCCGCGCCAGCGCAGACGGCGGCGAGCACGCTCCTACGCTTGGGTTTCATTGACTCTCCTCGGTCCGGTCATCTCTATCGGATTCTGGAATGGACTGCTACAAAAAGAAAAATTGAGGATATGGGGAACCCCATTCCGGACGAACCCGGCTTCCCTGCCCCTCGCCTGTGCTGACACTTTGTCCGGTCAGCATCCCCCTACTAAAACGGCTTGGCGGCGCCAAGTCAATCCCGCCAGCACATCACTGGAACCATAATCCACCTCCCGAGTGGATCTGTTCGCTGCACTGAAGCGGCAGGACAAAAGCACACCGGGTGCCCGCCCCTCCGCATGCGAACTGTATACAAGGTCAGCCACTTGATCACAAGCCCCGAGCCGCATCCACAGGCGCGCGACGACCGATTTCCACGCGCCCGACCGTACGCAGATGAACTTCGTCCGGGCCGTCGGCAATCCGCAACGTGCGCGCCTGTGCCCAGAACCAGGCCAGCGGAAAATCCTGACTCACGCCTGCACCGCCATGCCCCTGGATGGCCCGGTCGATGACGGCAAGCGCCATGCGGGGGGCCGCGACCTTGATCATGGCGATCTCGCTGCGCGCACGCCGATTGCCGTAACGGTCCATCATGTGCGCGGCTTTCAGGGTCAGCAGGCGTGCCTGCTCGATCTCCAGGCGACACTCGGCAATCCGTTCGACCATCACGCCGTGGCCCGCCAGGGGTTTCCCGAAAGCGGTCCGCGACCGCGCGCGGTCGACCAGCAACTCCAGCGCCCGCTCGGCCAGCCCGATCAGGCGCATGCAGTGATGGATCCGCCCCGGACCCAGTCGGCCCTGGGCAATCTCGAAACCCCGACCTTCGCCAAGCAACATGTTGCCAGCGGGCACGCGGGCACCCGCGAAACTGACCTCGGCATGCCCATGCGGGGCGTCGTCATAACCGAAGACCGTTAAAGGACGCTCGACGATGACACCCGGCGTGTCCATCGGGACGAGAATCATCGACTGCTGCCGGTGGCGATCGGCATCAGGCGTGCTACGACCCATGAAAATCATGATCTGGCAGCGCGGATCCATGGCGCCGGACGTCCACCACTTGCGTCCGTCGAGCACATACTCGTCGCCCTCGCGGCGGATGGTGGCGGCGATATTGGTGGCATCGGAGGAGGCAACGGCGGGCTCGGTCATGGCGAACGCCGAGCGGATCTGGCCCTCGAGCAGCGGCACCAGCCACTCTCGTTTCTGGGCTTCCGTGCCATACCGCACCAGGACTTCCATGTTGCCGGTATCCGGCGCGCTGCAGTTGAACACCTCGGGAGCCAGGGGCGAGCGCCCCATGACTTCGCACAGTGGTGCGTATTCCAGATTGGTCAGACCCGCGCCGTATTCGCTGTCCGGCAGGAACAGGTTCCACAGCCCCTGGGCACGCGCCTTCGCCTTGAGCTTTTCCATCACCGGCGGCACCGACCAGCGCGTATCGGCGGCAGCCAGTTCAGCCGCGTACACGGCTTCTGCCGGATAGACTTCCTCATCCATGAACGCTTCGAGCCGCGTCAGCAGCCGAGCGACTTTCGGGCTGTGCTCGAAATCCATGCCATCCCTCCGCCCCCCCGGGCGCCTTCGCGGGCAATATACCATGCACTGCCCGACTCGCCGGCCAGCGGGCCAGGCCCCTGGACCGCCACGGGATCGCGGGGACAGGACGCAGACGCTAGACTGACGCTCCGGTCACAGCCGTTCCCAAGGACATTTGTATGAGCCTGTTCGATCTCAGCGGTAGCGTCGCGATCGTCACCGGGTCCAGTCGCGGCATCGGCAAAGCCATTGCCGAGCAACTGGCGATGCACGGTGCCCGAGTCGTGATTTCCAGCCGCAGTGCGGAGAGTTGCGAACCCGTGGCAGAGGCCATTCGCCGGCGTGGCGGGGAGGCCTTGGTCGTGCCCTGTCACGTGGGCGCTGATGACGCTCTGGAGGCCCTGGTCAGCCGCACCCTCGCCGCCTGGGGCCGGGTTGACACCCTGGTGTGCAACGCGGCTGCCAATCCGGTCTACGGCTCGATGCAGGACGTCGATGACGCGGCGTTCGACAAGATCATGCGCGTCAACGTCCGCGCCAACATGAAACTGGCGCATGCCGTGCTGCCGCAGATGGCTGAACGCGGCGAGGGCAGCATCATCATCGTCTCCAGTATCGTCGGCCTGACCGGTACCCGGCTCATCGGCACCTATGCCATGTCGAAGGCTGCCGACTTCCAGCTGGCGCGCAATCTTGCCGTCGAATGGGGTGAGCGGGGCATCCGCGCAAACTGTATCGCGCCCGGCCTGATCCGCACGGACTTCGCCCGCGCCCTGTGGGAGGATGACCGCCAGCGCCGTCAACTCGAACGGGTCACGCCGCTTGGGCGCATTGGTGACCCTGATGATATTGCCGGCGTCGCCGTGTTCCTCGCCTCGGCGGCGGCGAGGTTCGTGACCGGACAGGCCATCGTTGCCGACGGCGGTCTGCTGATCCGCGAGAGTCTTTGAGTCAAGTAAGGGAGTCCACGAACCATG
This sequence comes from Gammaproteobacteria bacterium, assembly GCA_003567475.1. Lineage (GTDB taxonomy): Bacteria > Pseudomonadota > Gammaproteobacteria > Steroidobacterales > PWYM01 > PWYM01. Next base: position 8,999 of record PWZL01000080.1, read on the forward strand.
CGCGCCATGCTCTGCCATCAGCACGGGGGCGTCGAGAGCCTCGAGGCGGGCGAGTTGCCCGACCCGGTGCCCTCCGACCAGGAGGTCATCATCGAAATCCACGCCTGCGGCCTGAACTTTCCCGACGTGCTGATGATCGCCGGCAAGTACCAGACCCAACCGCCGCTGCCCTTCGCCCCTGGCGCGGAGGTCGCCGGCGTCATCACGGCCTGCGGGGCCGGCGTGCAGACGCTGTCGCCTGGCCAACGGGTCCTCGCCTACTGCGGTCACGGCGGTCTGGCCGAACAGGTCGCCGTCCCGGCGGCGCAGGTGCTGCCAATCCCAGAGCGGATGCCCTTTGAAGAGGCGGCTGCGTTCCTGCTCACCTTTGGCACCTCGTGGCATGCCTTGAAACAACGCGCGGCCCTGCGGGCAGGGGAAACACTGCTGGTGCTCGGCGCCGCCGGCGGCGTCGGTCTGGCAGCCGTGGAACTCGGCAAGCTGGTGGGCGCGCGGGTGCTCGCCATCGCCAGCAGCGAGGAGAAGCGTGACCTCGTTGCGGCCCACGGCGCGGATGCGGTGCGTGACTATGCCGATCTGCGCGCCAGTATCGGGGAGTTCACCGGGGGACGCGGCATCGATGTGGTGTTCGATCCCGTCGGCGGCTCGATGTTCGAACAGGCGTTGCGCTCCTGCGCGTGGAACGGCCGGGCACTGGTGATCGGCTTTGCCGGCGGCGAGATCCCGCGCGTACCGATGAACCTCCCGCTGCTCAAAGGCGCCAGTATCGTCGGCGTCTTCTGGGGCAGTTTCGTCGCCCGTGAACCCGAGGTGGCACGGGCCAACCACCTCGAGCTGCTCGAGCACTACGCCGCGGGGCGCCTGCGGGTACACGTCGGCGCCACCTATCCGCTTGCCCAGTCTGCCGAGGCGCTGGCAGTGCTGGCCGGCCGCGGCGCCATGGGCAAGGTGGTGGTCACGCCGTGAGTCGCCTGTTGCTGGTCCGGCATGGCCAGGCATCGTTTTTCGGCGACGACTACGATCGGTTGTCCCCGCAGGGCCTGCTGCAGGCGCGCCGGCTTGGCCAGCATCTCGCGGACACGGGCGTCACCATCGACGTCAGCTATGTCGGTCCGCTGCGGCGCCACCGGGAAACCGCGGAGGCGGTCGCCACCAGCTACCGCGCCGCCCGCGGCGACTGGCCCGCCGAACAGTCGGTCGCGGCGCTCGCCGAGCATGAGGCCGCTGCGGTGATGAAGAGCGTCCTGGGGCTGGCGGAGGCCTCGGGAAACGGCGGGCTCTCGCAGGTCCCTTCAGAAGATCCCGCCGAACGCCGGCGCCTCATTCGCGACTACTTCCGGCGCTGGGAGCAGGTGTCGCGACGCTGGATCGACGGCGAGTTCACCGACCTGCCGCATGAACCCTGGCAGACTGCCCGCCAACGCGCAGCGGAGGCCCTGGCGCTGATGACCGCGCCCGGCCGCGCGGGCGACACCCGAATCGCCTTCTCCTCCGGCGGTCTGATCTGCATGATTGTGGGCGAACTGCTCGGTCTGGACGACCAGCGGATCTTCGATCTGAGCCTGGTGTTCGGCAATTGTGCGATCACCGAAATCCGGTTTTCCGGACAGCGCCGAACCCTCGCCGGGTTCAACCTGACCCCGCACCTGGTGGCTGACGGACTGGCCACGATGGTCTGAGCTGAGCTCCGGACCAGCAGACCGGGAGTTGACAGCCTCGGTTGTATACAACATGATCGGACTCATGAACGTGGTTGCGCCCAGCCCCGCCTCGCGCCTCACAGGCTCGCTGCCTGTGCAGGGTGTCCTTGCCGGCCTTCTCCTTCTTAGCCGCTCGAGGTGCGGGCTGTCCGGCTGAACGCCACGTTTCGCTGAACACCAACCCCGCACCGGCAGACGATGCGGGGTTTTTTTTTGTCGCCTCAGGGCGGCGAACCGAGGGAGTGACTGGCCATCATGATCGATCAACGCCTGCCGGCCCAGCTGGCCGCGACCGACTGGGGTGCCGAGCCGGAGCAGCCGGAGTCCCCGGCGACTTTCACCGACATCGAAGCCGCCGCTGAGGTGATCGCCGCGTGGCTGCAACCAACCCCCCTCATCCGCCACCCATTGCTCAATCAGCGCGCCGGCTGCGATCTGTGGGTGAAACTCGAGAACGCCCAGCCGGTCGGTTCTTTCAAGATCCGCGGCACGCTGAGCCTGCTGGCTGCGCTGACCCCCGAACAACGCGCCGCGGGACTGGTTACGGCCACCCGCGGCAACTTCGGTCAGGCACTCGCACGCGCCGCAGCCCTCTACGGTGCCCGCTGCACGATCTTTGTGCCCATGGGTAATGCGCCTGGCAAGAACGCCGCCATGCGGGCCACCGGCGCCGAAGTCATCGAACGGGGCCACGACTTCGACGCCGCCTGGGATGCCGCAGTGCGCCACGCGCGCCGCAGTGGTCAACCCTGCCTCCACCCCGCCCGTCACCGCGCACTGGTCGCGGGCCAGGGCACCGTGGCGCTGGAGATGCTGCGCCAGGTCTCCAAGCCGTTCGATGCGCTCATCGTGCCCGTTGGCGGCGGCAGCCTGGCAGCCGGCACCGCGCTGGCCGCCCGCAGGCTCAGCCCGGGAACCCGTCTCATCGCGGTCCAGGCCGAGAACGCACCGGCCTTCCACCATGCCTGGCACACTGGCGAGGATCGCGCATTTGCGACCGCGCCGACGATTGCCGATGGCCTGGCCAGCCGGATACCCGTCGCCTACACGATGTCGGTGCTGCGTGAGCACATCGACGAGTTCGTGACCGTCAGCGAGGCCGAGATCGCCGCAGCCATCCGGCTATACCTCGAGACCGTGCACCAGCTGGCCGAGGGCGGCGGCGCCGCGCCCCTCGCCGCAGCCTGCAAGCTCGCCGGCGAGCTCTCGGGCAGCCGTGTCGGCGTCGTGCTCAGCGGCGGCAACATCGATGTCAGCACCTTGCGCGCGGTGCTGGACGAGGCGCCGCCTCAGCACCACCCGCAAGCCATGGGGATCTACCCCATGTCTTCCCTGGACTACGGCAGCCGTTGAACGGCACACCGGAAACACCGTATTGCAACGACCGGCCGGAAACACCGGCCCGACAGGAGCCGAGACCATGACTTCAATGGCAGATGACAACCGCGTGAAGATCTTCGACACGACGCTGCGTGACGGCGAGCAGGCCCCGGGCTGCAGCATGACTCTCCGGGAAAAGCTCCGTGTCGCCCAGGCGCTTGCCGACCTGCGAGTGGACATCATCGAGGCCGGTTTCCCAGCCGCGTCCCCAGGCGATTTCGAGGCCGTCCAAGCCATCGCCGGCACGGTCCGCGGCCCGGTGATCTGCGGTCTGGCGCGTTGCAACCCCGCCGACATCGAGCGCGCCTGGCACGCCCTGCGTGACGCCGAGCGCAAACGGATTCACGTGTTCGTTGCCACCAGCGCCATTCACCGCGAACACAAGCTGCAGATGGCCAAGGACGAGATCCTCAAGAGCGCGGTCGAAGGCGTCAAGCTGGCTCGCAGCTACTGTGACGACGTGGAATTCTCCCCTGAAGACGCCTCTCGCACTGAGCTCGAATACCTGGCCGAGGTCGTCGCTGCCGTCATCGAAGCCGGTGCCCGCACGATCAACATTCCAGACACCGTAGGCTACACGGTGCCGGGCGAATTCCACGAGGTTTTCCGCTATCTCAAGCAGCACGTGCCCGGCATCGACGATGTGGTGCTGTCGGTCCACTGTCATGATGATCTCGGGATGGCCGTGGCCAACAGCCTCGCTGCCGTGCAGGCCGGCGCGCGTCAGGTGGAGTGCACGATCAACGGCATCGGCGAGCGGGCCGGAAACTGCTCGCTCGAGGAAGTCGTCATGGCGCTGAAAACCCGGGAGGCCTACTTCGGGCTGCATACGGGGATCGATTCACGGCGCCTGTATCCGACCAGTCGGCTGGTCTCCTCGATCACCGGCATGCACGTCCCGCGCAACAAGGCGGTGGTTGGCGAAAACGCCTTCGCCCATGAAGCCGGTATCCATCAACACGGCATGCTGCGTCACCACGCCACCTACGAGATCATGCGCCCGGAAGATGTCGGGATCAGCCGATCCAACCTGGTGCTCGGCAAGCATAGCGGTCGGCATGCGTTCCGCGAGCGGGTCGAACAGCTCGGCTTCCGCCTGGATGATGCCGAACTCAAGCGCTGTTTCGATGAGTTCAAGAAGCTGGCCGATCGCAAGAAGGAGATGTTCGACGCCGATATCGAGGCGATTCTCATGAACGCCGAAACCGGCCAGGCGGGTTTCTGGCGCATGGAGGAACTCCACATCACCGCCGGCACCGGGACGATTGCCGCAGCAGCCGTCAAGCTCATCTCGGAGGAACACGATGAGGTCCAGGAAGCGGCCGTCGGCGACGGACCGGTGGCCGCGGCATTCCGTGCGCTCGAGCGTGCCACCGGCATCGAACTGGTGCTGAAGAACTTCGAATTGCGCAGCGTGACCCTCGGGAATGACGCTCAGGGTGAGGTGACCGTGACCGTCGAATATAATGGGCAGTCCTTCAGGGGTCAGGGCCTGTCCACGGATATTGTCGAGGCGGGTGCACGCGCCTATCTGGAGGTCATCAACCGCATCCAGCGGCGACTGCGCAGCACTGCCGCCGAGCCCGCCGCGGCGGCGGCGAGCGCCTGAACACCAACGATTACAAGGTACGCCCCATGCCCATCCAAGCGAGTCGCTTCATCTGGTTCAACGGCAAACTCGTCCCCTGGGAGGACGCCAACGTTCACGTCCTCTCGCACGCGCTGCATTACGGTTCATCGGTGTTCGAGGGCATCCGCGTCTATCGCGGCCCCACAGGCAGCCAGATCTTCCGGCTCGAGGAACATCTTCAGCGACTGCACGATTCGGCCAAGATCTACCGCTTTCCCATCCCCTATGACGTCCCCACCCTGGCGGCGGCCTGCAAGCAGGTCATCCGCGACAACGGACTGGAAAACGGCGCCTATATCCGACCGGTAGCGTTCCGTGGCTATGGTGAGATCGGGCTTGCAGCCAAACCCGATCATCGCGTTGACACGGCCATCGCCGCATGGGAATGGGGCGCCTACCTCGGCGCCGAGGGCATGGAAAAAGGGGTTGATGTCTGCATTTCCTCCTGGCAGCGGGTCGCCCCCAACACCCTGCCCGCGCTGGCCAAAGCCGGTGGCAATTATCTCTCAAGCCAGCTGATCAGCATGGAGGCACGCAGGCTCGGCTTCGCCGAGGGGATTGCGCTGACCACCCGCGGCACGGTCAGCGAAGGCGCGGGTGAAAACGTGTTCGTGGTCAAGAACGGGCGGATTTTTACCCCGACGGCGACCGATTCGATCCTCACCGGCATCACCCGCGACACCATCATCACGCTCGCACGGGAGGCCGGGCTCGAAGTGATCGAAAAGGAACTGCCCCGCGAGATGCTGTATCTCGCCGACGAGATTTTCCTGACCGGTACCGCTGCGGAAATCACCCCCGTGCGCTCGGTGGATCGTCTGGAGGTCGGCGCCGGCCGCCGGGGTCCCGTGACAGAGATGCTGCAGTCGCGGTTCTTCGGTCTGTTCGACGGTTCGACCCCGGACCGCTGGGGATGGCTTGACCCGGTCGAAGACAGCACAGCGGCCTGATTTACAGCCGGGCGCCCGGGCCCGGCCCAAATAAACCTCGAGATAGGGAGTGTCATGAGCGCCAAATCGCTTTTCGCCAAGGTATGGGACGACCACATCGTCGTGCCTGAATCCGACGACCATCCGGCCGTCCTGTACATCGACCTGCACCTGACCCACGAAGTGACTTCACCGCAGGCGTTTTCGGTATTGCGGGAACGCGGGCTGCCGGTGCGGCGCACCGACCTGACGCTGGCGACCATGGATCACTCCACGCCGACGCTGCCGGTCCGCAGCTTCAAGGATCTCGAGGTGGTGGCTGAACCCAAGGCAGCCGCACAGATCGTGAAACTCGACAAGAACTGCGCGGAGTTCGGGGTCAAGCTGCACGGTTTCGACAGTGAATACCGGGGTATCGTCCATGTCATCGGCCCGGAACTCGGCGCCACCCAGCCGGGCAAGACGATTGTCTGCGGCGACAGCCATACGTCGACACACGGCGCCTTCGGCGCGCTTGCCTTCGGCATCGGCACGACGGAAGTCGGCCACGTCATGGCGACCCAGTGTCTGTTGCAGCGCCGGCCGAAGACCTTCGCGGTCAACTTCGAGGGACAGCTTCCGCACGGCGTGACCGCCAAGGACATGATCCTCGCGCTGATCGGGCAGATCGGCGTCGATGGCGGTGTCGGGCACGTATTCGAGTACCGGGGCAGCACGATCGCCGGGCTCGACATGGAACAGCGGATGACCATCTGCAACATGTCAATCGAGGCCGGCGCCCGCGCCGGCATGATCGCGCCCGACGACACCACTATCGAGTACCTGGCCGGGAGGCCGCTGGTGCCCCAGGGTCAGGCCTGGGAGGCGGCCGTTGCCCGCTGGCGCAGCCTCCCCTCGGATCCCGATGCACGCTTCGACCGGGAAGTGACCCTGGACGTCTCCGCACTGCGCCCGATGGTCACGTTTGGCACCAATCCGGGCATGGTGGTGGCGATCGACGACGCCATCCCCGAGCGCAGCGACGCGAATTTCCGCAAGGCGCTGGAGTATATGGGTGTGACGGCCGGACGCCCGCTGGCCGGACATCCGGTGGATATCGTGTTCGTCGGCAGCTGCACCAATTCCCGGCTCTCCGACCTTGAACAGGCGGCTGCCGTGATGAAGGGCCGGCATGTGGCGAAGGGCGTGCGCATGCTGGTCGTGCCGGGCTCTCAACAGGTCAAGAAGGCCGCCGAGGCCCGGGGACTCGACCGGGTATTCACCGAGGCCGGCGCGGAGTGGCGGGAGTCCGGCTGCTCGATGTGCCTCGGCATGAACGGTGACACCGTGCCTTCCGGGCAGCTCGCCGTCAGCACCAGCAACCGCAACTTCGAGGGTCGCCAGGGCAAGGGGGCACGCACCGTACTGGCCAGCCCCGCCACGGCGGCTGCCAGCGCACTTGCCGGCAGCGTGGCCGACCCCCGCCCCTACCTCGCGAACTGAGAGAGACTGCCATGGAACCCATCAGCGTCATCCGCTCGCGCACGGTCGTTCTGCCCTACGACGATGTCGACACCGACCAGATCATCCCTGCGCGCTACCTGACCACCACCACCCGCGAGGGCCTTGGCGAAGCCGCCTTCGCCGACTGGCGTTACGACGCGCAGGGCGAGCCTCGCGCCGACTTCGAACTCAATCGCCCGGAGGCGGCGGGCTGCCGGGTGCTGGTGGCCGGCCACAACTTCGGCTGCGGTTCCTCACGTGAACACGCGCCCTGGGCCCTGCTCGACTACGGCATTCTGGCTGTGATCAGCACCGAAATCGCCGATATCTTTCGCAGCAATTCCCTCAAGAACGGGCTGCTGCCAGTGGTGGTGGATCAACAGGCCCACGCCTGGCTGCTGGCCAACCCCGGCGCCGAAGTCAGCATCGACCTGGGGGCACGCAAGGTCAGCCTGCCGGATGGCCGAGAGGTGGCATTCCCCATCGACGGATTCTCGCGGTATTGCCTCATGAACGGTATCGATCAGCTGGGTTTCCTGCTGCAGCAGGAAGCCCAGATCGTCAGCTTCGAGCAGAACCGCCCATGGCAGCCCTGATTGCCGTCCTGCCCGGGGACGGCATCGGGCCGGAGGTGACCGCGGAGGCGGTGCGGGTGCTCGAGGCCGCCAGCGAGCGTCACGGCCTGCAACTCGAATTCCGGGAAGGCCTCATTGGCGGCGCGGCCCTGGATGCCGGTGAGCCCCCGCTGCCGGTGAAAACGGCGCAACTGTGTGGCGGCGCCTCGGCCGTACTGCTTGGCGCCGTGGGCGGGCCGAAATGGTCCGACCCAGGGGCGGCCTACCGCCCGGAGCAGGGCCTGCTCGATCTGCGCGCCACGCTGGGCGTGTACGCCAACCTCCGTCCCGTGAAACCCCATCCGGCGCTGCTGGCCGCCTCGCCACTGCGGCCTGAGCTGCTGGCTGGGGTGGACATCATGGTGGTCCGTGAGCTCACCGGCGGCATCTACTTCGGGCGCAAGACCCGCAGCGAGTCGGTCGCCACCGACGAGTGCCGCTACACCGTCGAGGAAATCGAACGTATCGTCCGGATGGCGGGGCAGCTGGCCCGGGGACGGCAGCGGCGGATCGTGTCGGTCGACAAGGCCAATGTGCTCGAGACCTCCCGGCTCTGGCGGGCGGTCACGGCCCAGGTGCTGGCAGAGGAATTCCCGGATGTCGACCTCGAACATATGCTGGTCGACGCCGCCGCGATGCACCTGCTGAGCCGTCCGGCCAGTTTCGATGTCATCGTCACCGAAAACATGTTCGGTGACATCCTGACCGACGAGGCCTCCATGCTCGCCGGCTCGCTGGGTTTGCTCCCATCAGCCTCGCTCGGCGAGGGCGGCCGTGGCCTCTACGAACCGATCCACGGCTCTGCCCCCGACATCGCCGGCCAGGGCATCGCCAACCCCTGTGCCACGCTGCTCAGTGCCGCGCTGTTGCTGCGCCACTCGCTGGACTGCGAACCCGCAGCACGCGAGATCGAGGCTGCCGTCTCCGCGGTCCTCGACGAGGGCGTCCGCACGGCTGATCTGGCGCGCGGGGGGACGAGCGTTGGCACGCGGGCTTTTGGCGACGCCGTGCTGGCGAAACTCTGACAACACGCTGCGGGGGCAGGCGCTGGCGGCAACGACTTGCCGCCAGAACCGCCCCGCAGGCGCCATGATCCCGACGGCACCGGCTGCTGACCGCCCGGAGATATCAGCCCAAAGACACAAAAAAACAATGAGTTGAACTATTTTCCTAATTTGGCACGATCATTGCTTTGCACTGTGTGGACACATGGAGCTTGAAGATGACCGTCGCCGACACCCTGACACCACGCGCACCCACGACACGCCCGGCCTGGCTGGGCACTGCCGTGTCGCCACCACTGGATCATTTCGCGCTGCTGTGGGCACTCCAGCAATCGCTTGATCCGGTCGAGCTGCTCGCACTGTTCTCGCGCTGTCTCGCCCGGCATGTCCCCATCGAGGGACTGGGCCTCACTTACCCGGAGGGCGCCGCTCAGACGGGCGATGGCGGTGTGCATGTCAGTGACTGGCCGCTGGTGACTCGCGGCGCCGAGGTGGCGGTGCTCCATGTCCACAGCGGTCTGCCCCTGACACGCCCGGAACTTGCCGTACTGCGGGAGGCGACGGCCCTGCTCGCGCAGCCGATCAACAATGCGCTGAGTTGCGAGCGCCTGCGCCGCCACGCACAGGAGGATGCCCTGACCGGGTTGTTCAATCGGGCGACGCTCATGAAAATGTTGCCCCGCGAGATGGCTCTGGCCGAGCGCGAAGGCACCCCTCTGGCCGTACTGATGCTCGATCTCGATCATTTCAAGGTCATTAACGACACCCATGGCCATGGTCAGGGTGATCGCGCCCTCGCCTTGCTCGGCTCGGTCCTGCACACCACCCTGCGCCGCTCCGATCTGGCCTTTCGCTACGGGGGCGAGGAATTCGTTGTCGTGCTGCCCGACACCCATGTAGAGGGGGCAACACTCGCCGCGCGCCGCATCGCCGCCAGGCTGCGTGAACAGGCCGAGCGCGAACTCGGGTTCGCGATCACCGCGAGCATCGGCATTGCCGCCATGCCAGTGCCCGGAGAGCGGGCCTGCGACGCCGAGCGCCTGATGACCCGCGCCGATCGCGCCCTTTACCTGGCCAAGAGCCAGGGACGCGACCGGACCCTGGTCGCCTGAAGCTCCGGTTCAGCCGGCCTGCGAAGGCCGCGGGCTGGCCTCGGGGCGGGCTGCAGCGGGGACGTCAGCCAGGAATTCGGCGAGCATGGCGTTGAGGACGTCGGTCTCGATCAGGAAGCCATCATGCCCGGCCGGCGTCTGCAGCTGGCGGTAGCGGGCCTGCGGCAGATGGCGGGCCAGTTCTTCCTGCTCGCAAGGCGGATAGAGAATGTCTGAATCCACGGACACCACCAGTGCAGGCAGATCCAGCTGTTCCAGTACCCCGCGGTAATCCCCGCGCCCGCGGGCCACGTCATGGCTGTCCATGGCCTGGGTCAGGCGGACGTAAGTGTTGGCATCGAAGCGATGGACCAGCTTGCTGCCCTGGTAACGCAGGTAGGACTCCACGCTGAACACCGCCGAGTCGGGTTGCAGCGAACGGCCGAACCGCTGCTGGAAATTCTCGCGACTGCGGTAGCTGCACATCGCGAACATGCGCGCCACGGCCAACCCTCGCGCCGGCCCCTGTCCCGCGGCATAGCGCCCGTCGCGCCAGTCCGGGTCCGCGTAGATCGCCTGTCTCTGCGCCTCACTGATGCCGATACACCAGGCCGAATGCCGCCCGGACACACCGATGGGCGCGATCGCCTGGACCCGTTCCGGAAAACTCGCAGCCCATTCCAGCACCTGCATGCCGCCTAACGAAGGGCCCAGCACCAGCTGCAGCCGCCGCACGCCCAGATGCTCCAGCAGCCGCGCCTGCAAGTGCACCATGTCGCGAATGGTGAACTGCGGAAAACGCGAGCCCCAGGGCTCGCCGTCAGCAGGATGCGCATGCAGGGGGCCACTGGTGCCGTAGCACCCGCCGAGCACGTTGCTACACACAATGAAGTGCTTTGCCGGGTCCAGGGCCTGACCGGGGCCGATCAGCCCCGGCCACCAGTCATCCGCGTCCGCAGAACCCGTCAGGGCATGACAGATCAGGATGGCGTTGTCGCCCGTGGCGTTGAGCGTGCCCCAGCGGCGCCAGGCGATTTCCACCGCACGCAGGCGCTCACCGCTCTCCAGCTCGAAGTCCTGCTCGAGCCGCAGCCACTGCGTGTCCGGCGACAGCGGCCCGGCGCTTACCGACACTCCGAGACTCACGAGTCGGCCTGCCCCGACGCCACGGCGAAGGCCTGTCCGAAGTCCGCCTTGATGTCCTCGATGTGCTCGAGTCCAACCGACACCCTGATCATCTCCGGGGTGACACCGGCGGAGCGCTGTTCTTCGTCGCTCAACTGCTGATGCGTCGTGCTCGCCGGGTGAATCACCAGGGTCTTGGCATCACCGACATTGGCAAGATGGCTGGCCAGCTTCACCCCGTTGATGAAGCGGCGCCCGGCCTCCATGCCGCCCTTGATCCCGAAGGTCAGGACGGCACCGAAGCCCCCATTGCGGCAGTAGCGTTTCGCGCGCTCATGATGGGGATGCGCCTCAAGACCGAGGTAGTTCACGCTCTCAACCTGCGGCTGCTCGCGCAGCCAGCGCGCCAGCGCCAGCGCGTTCTCGCAGTGACGTTCCACCCGCAACGACAGCGTCTCCAGCCCCTGCAGAAACAGAAACGAATTGAACGGCGAGAGCGCGGGCCCCCAGTCGCGCAGACCCTCGACCCGTGCGCGGATGATGAAAGCGATGTTGCCGAACGGCCCGTCCGGACCGAACACTTCGGCAAAGTTCAGTCCGTGGTAACCCGGCGAGGGTGTATTGAAGGCCTTGAAGCGCTCGGTGCGCCAATCGAAGCGACCGGCATCGACGATGATGCCGCCCACCGAGGTGCCGTGACCGCCGATCCACTTGGTCGCCGATTCCACGACGATGTCGGCCCCATGATCGAGCGGGCGAACCAGGCACCCCCCGCAGCCGAACGTGTTGTCGACGATCAGCGGCAGCCCATGGGCATGGGCCAGATCCGCAAGGCCCTCGAAGTCCGGCATATTGAAGCCCGGATTGCCCATGGACTCGACATAAATCGCACGGGTCCGGTCGTCGATACGGGAGGCATAGGCGTCGAGCGCATCCCCCTCGACGAAACGCACGTCGATCCCGAGCCGCGGGAACTGCACCTTGAACTGGTTGTAGGTCCCACCGTAAAGACTGCTGGCCGAGACGATGTTATCGCCGGCCTCCGCCAGGGTGGTGATGGCCAGAAACTGCGCCGACTGACCGCTCGCCGTGGCCAGCCCGGCCACCCCGCCTTCGAGCGCGGCCACCCGCTTCTCGAACACGTCGTTGGTGGGATTCATGATGCGGGAATAGATGTTGCCGAACTGCTGCAGGGCGAACAACCGTGCGCCATGATCGGCATCCTCGAACGTATAGGAGGTTGTCTGGTAGATCGGCACGGCCCGCGAACCCGTCGCCGGATCGGGCACCTGACCGGCGTGAATCTGCAATGTCTCGAAGCGGTAATCCGGGGTATCGGTCATCAGGAGTGTCCCTTAATGTGTTGAGTGGGGGATGGCGGGCCGGGGCGCTCCCGGCAGCGCCGACGAGGTCAGACGCGCGCCTGCACGGCCAGTGCGCGATCGAGAGCAGCCAGCAGATCCGCCACCAGGTCCTCCCCCGCTTCCGCACCGAGCGAGAGCCGGACCAGCCGGTCGGAAATGCCGGCCGTACGCCGGGCGGCAGGATCCATTGCCGCATGCGTCATGGTGGCGGGGTGGCATACCAGGCTCTCCACGCCACCCAGTGACTCGGCCAGCGAAAACAGCGACAGCCCTTCGAGGACACAGCGCAGCGCGCGCTCATCCCCGGCCACCTCGAAGCTCACCATCCCGCCGAAGCCTCGCTGCTGGCGACACGCCAGCGCATGGCCCGGGTGGCTTGCGAGGCCGGGATAGTAGACCGCCTGGACCGCGGGATGACCGATCAGCGCACCAGCGACCTGGTTGGCGTTGGCCTCGTGCTGGCGCATCCTGGGAAACAGCGTGCGGACGCCACGCAGGGTGAGATAGCTGTCGAACGCCCCGCCGCTCAAGCCTAGCGTGTTGGCCCAGTCGGCAAGTGTGCCGTGCACTTCGGCATCCGCACTGATGACCGCCCCGCCGATCACGTCACTGTGTCCGTTGAGGTACTTGGTCGTCGAATGCACCACGATGTCGGCCCCCAGCGCCAGTGGGGTCTGCAGCGCGGGTGACAGGAAGGTGTTGTCAGCGGCCAGCAAGGCGCCGGCCGCATGCGCCGCATCGGCCAGGGCGGCGATGTCGACGATCCTCAGCAGCGGGTTACTCGGCGTCTCCACCCAGACCAGGCGCGGCCGCTCCGCCAGGGCCTCGGCCACTGCCTGCGAATCGTTCTGATCGATAAAACGCACCCGAAACTGCCCACGTGCCGAGAGACTCTCGAACAGGCGGTAGGAACCGCCGTAGCAATCGTGCGGCGCGATCAGCAGGTCACTCGGGTCGAGCAACTGGCAGACCAGCAGGATCCCGGCCATGCCTGAGGCCGTGACGACGCAGCCCGCCCCGCCCTCGAGTTCCGCCAGGGCACCGGCGAGCGCGTCACGGGTCGGATTGCCGCTGCGGCTGTAATCGTACACCCGCTTCTCTTTGAACCCGGAGAAGGTGTAGTTGGTCGACAGGTGCACCGGTGGCACGACCGCGCCATGCTGCGTGTCCGACTCGAGTGCACTGCGCACTGCGACGGTCTGAGGATCGGGCTTTGCCATCTTCGCTGACGCTCCACGGGCCTGACTGATGACCACACCCTCCGGGGTGCGGCGCTCTGCCCATCGAAGCAGCCGACAGTCGCTGCCGGCGGGAGGACGTCATGCGCCTGCCTGGCCTGGTCGGCCAGTCGTCGCTCGACCCTCATCTGTCGCAGTGCGCCTGATCGGCGTCCCGCGCAGGAGTTGGCACCTTGTCGAGGTGGTGAGCCCCGATGGTTGCCCCGGCGTCACTGGGCCTGTCCCTCAGCCGGTCTCGATGAGCGCTGAGGAGTCTATTGCGCAGGGGCCGGAAGCGTCAAGCCGAGGACACCCGGCCAGCGGGCCTTGTGCAGTGCGGCAAAATGTATTAATGTGCTAGTACATTACTACGACAGTCGCCCAATGAAAGATCGCCGCTCGACCACGCCTGAACAGGACGCCGCCGCCGAACAGGCGCTGTATGCTGCCATCCTGTCATTGCGTGACGCCGAAGAATGCCGCCGTTTCTTCAGAGACCTGCTGACCCCGGCAGAGCTGCAGGCCATGGCCGACCGCTGGTCGGTCGTGCCTCTGCTGGCTGCCGGCCTGTCTTACCGGCGGATCAGCGAGATCACCGGCGTCAGCCTCACCACCATCGGCCGCATCGCCAGATTCCTCGCCGACGGCCATGGGGGTTATGCCCTCGCCCTGTCCAGAACGCCTGCGCCCCCCAAGGAAGACCCCGCACCATGAGCCCCCAGAACCCCGACCGTATCAAGATCGCCGTACAGAAGTCCGGGCGCCTCACCGAGCACTCGCTGGAGCTCCTGTCGCGCTGCGGCCTGAAGTACAGCAAAGGCCGCGATCAGCTGATCTGCTATGGCGAGAACCTGCCGATCGACGTGCTGCTGGTCAGGGATGACGACATTCCGGACCTGGTGCGAGAAGACGTGTGTGATCTCGGGATCGTCGGCGCCAACGTCCTTGAAGAGAAACGCCTGGCGTTTGCCGCGGCCGGTGACGAGGCGCCCTTCACCGTCGTTCGGAAACTCGACTTCGGGCATTGCCGGCTGTCATTTGCAGTGCCCGAAGAGGCGACCTGGACCGGCCCGGAGGATCTCGAGGGCAGCCGCATTGCGACCAGTTATCCGCACATCGTCGGCGATTTCCTGCGTCGCCAGGGCATCACGGCCAGCGTCGTGGAATTTTCCGGTGCGGTGGAGATCGCACCTAAACTCGGCCGTGCCGAGGTGATCTGTGACCTGGTGTCCACGGGCGGCACGCTGCGAGCCAATCACCTGCGCGAGGTGGACACCATTCTCGAGAGTGTCTCGTCATTGATCCAGACGCCCAAGGCGGTCCCTGCTGGCAAGGCCGAATGGATGGAACGACTCAAGAAGCGTATCGATGGCGTCATTCAGGTCAGCGAAAGCAAGTACATCATGTTGCATGCCCCACGCTCGGCCCTGGCCGAGATCACGCGGCTGCTGCCGGGCTCGGAAGCGCCTACCGTCATGCCGCTCGAGGGCCGCGAAGACAAAGTGGCGATCCATGCCGTCTGCCGGGAGAATGTGTTCTGGGAAACGCTGGAAGAACTCAAGCAGGCAGGTGCAAGCTCGATGCTCGTCCTGCCCGTCGAGAAGATGTTGTACTGAGGTCACGATGAAGATTACCCACTGGAAACACCTGTCGGAGCGCGCACGAGATGCCCTGCTCGAGCGCCCCACAAACCGGATCTCCGGCGAACTGCGCAGTCAGGTCGACGACATCATCGCGCGGGTCCGCGAGCACGGCGATGCAGCGCTGCGTGAGTTCACCGCGCGATTCGACCACGTTGAACTCGACGCGCTGAAGGTCGACGACGCCGAACTCGCCGCTGCAGAGTCAAAGCTGCCGACAGACGCCCTGGCGGCCATCGACCGCGCGATCGACAACGTGCGTACGTTCCACGCCGCCCAGCGCCCGGCCGAGATCGATCTCGAAACCTCGCCAGGCGTGCGTTGCCAGCGCCTCAACCGTGCGCTGGCCGCAGTGGGTCTGTATGTACCCGCCGGCAGTGCTCCCTTGCCCTCCACGGCCATCATGCTGGCCGTGCCCGCGGCCTTGGCCGGCTGCCCGACGCGTGTGATCTGCACCCCGCCGGATCGCCACGGGCGCGCCGATACCGCGGTGCTGGCCGTTGCCCGTCGCTGCGGCATTGACCAGGTCTTCAAGGTCGGCGGTGCCCAGGCGATTGCCGCGATGGCCTTTGGTACCGAAACAGTGCCCAAAGTCGACAAGATTTTCGGCCCCGGGAATGCCTGGGTGACGGCTGCCAAGACTGCGGTCGCCGAGGATCCGCGCGGCGCCGCGCTGGATATGCCGGCCGGACCTTCCGAAGTGCTGGTCATTGCCGACGAAACCGCAGACCCGGTGTTCGTGGCCTCCGACCTGCTGTCGCAGGCGGAGCACGGTCCGGACTCTCAGGTGATCCTGCTGGCCACCCGCGAGTCGATCGCCGAGCGCGTCGCCGGCGAGGTGAGGCGACAGCTCGAACAGCTGGACCGCCGCGAGACCGCCGGCAAGGCCCTCGAAAACAGCGCCCTGATCGTCGTCGATTCGGTTGCCCAGGCGATCGCCGTGAGCAACCGCTATGCGCCTGAGCACCTGATCATCCAGGTCGATCAGCCGCGACGCTGGCTTGACGCCATCAGCCACGCCGGCTCGGTGTTCCTCGGTCCGTGGACGCCCGAGTCCATTGGCGACTACTGCAGCGGCACCAACCACGTCCTCCCCACCTACGGCTTCGCGCGCACCTATAGCGGCCTGTCACTGACCGCCTTCCTGCGCCAGATGACGGTCCAGGAGCTGACGCCTGAAGGCCTGGCGGATATCGGCCCGGTCGGTCGCCGGCTCGCCGAGCTGGAGGGTCTCCACGCCCATGGTGAAGCCATCAGCCTGCGGCTGGCGGCCCTGCGCAGACGGACGGTGGCATGACGACCGATTTCCTGGCCCTTGCGCGCCCTGAACTGCGGACGCTGGAGGCCTATCGGCCCGCCGGCTACGAGCCTGACTGCATTCGTCTCAACGCCAACGAGGCCCCCTGGCGCGCCCCGAATGACGACTCGGAGCGCGGCCTCAACATCTATCCGCCCCCTCGCCCCTGGGCGCTGACCGAGCGGCTTGCAAGCCACTACGGCGTCACCCCTGACAGCCTGCTCGTGACCCGCGGCAGCAGCGAGGCCATCGATCTGCTGGTGCGCGGGTTCTGTGTCCCGGGCCAGGACGACATCCTGATCTGTCCACCCACTTTCGGGATGTATCAGGTCTATGCCGCCATCCAGGGCGCCGCCGTGCGCCGCGTGCCGCTGCAACGCGACCAGGGCTTCGCCCTCGATGCCAGCGGGGTGATTGCCGCGCTGGCCGCCGCCGCCGTCAAACTTGTGTTCCTGTGCTCGCCGAACAATCCCACTGGCAGCCTGCTCGAGCGCCAGGCCATCGAGCGCGTCTGCGAAGCGATGACCGGTCGGGGCCTGATCGTGCTGGACGAGGCTTACGTGGATTTTGTCGATGACGGGGGACTGCTCGAGCTGCGCGGCCACTATCCACATCTGGTGATCCTGCGCACCCTGAGCAAGGCGCACGGACTGGCCGGCGCGCGCTGCGGCAGCCTGATCGCAGAACCTGTCGTGGTCGAGCTGCTCACGCGCATGCTGCCGCCCTACGGGCTGCCAACACCGACGCTTGAAGCCGCGCTGGCCAGCCTTGAAGGTGACACCGTGGCGTTGATGCGGGAACGCATCGAGGGCCTGCGGCAAGAGCGCACCCGCGTCGCAACCGCCCTGAGTGGCCATCCACAGGTGATCCGGGTGCATCCTTCGGAAGCGAATTTCCTGCTCATCGAGACCCGCACACCAGGGCCACTGGTGGCTGCCGCACGCGCCCATGGGATCTTGATCCGCGACTTCTCCGCAGACCCTGATCTGCCAGCAGGGAGTCTGCGCATCAGTATCGGCACGCCGGAGCAGAACGACCGCCTGCTTGCGGCCCTGGCCACGGAGCGCCGAGCTCATGGCTGAGCCACGCCAGGTCTGGGTACAGCGGGACGGCACGCTGTTGCGCACCCAAAGCCCCCCACTGGATCTCAGCGCCCTGTTGCCGCAACCCGGCGCCCTGCCCGCGCTGCTCAGCCTGCGGGCGGCGGGCTACCAGCCGGTCGTCTTTGGCGGTGGCGAGGCCCTGCCGCCCGCGGTCAGCGCGTGGTTCGGCGAATGGCTGGCGGCACATGGCCTCGAGGATGTTGCGCTGATCGATGGCGCCGACACGCCCGCCATGCTGTTGATGGGCGCGGTCGCCCGAGCGCGATTCGACCGGGACTACTCGGTTGTGCTCGCCGACGACCGGCTGGCCGATGTGGCACAGACCCTGGGCCTGAACCGGCTGGGCATCGACGCCAGCCGGCCCTGGTCACGGCTCGTCCGCGACCTCACAGGCCAGGCGCGGCGCGCCCGCGTGACACGCCGCACCCGCGAAACCGCCATCGAGGTCGAGGTCGACCTTGATGCCGAAGGGCCTCAGATAATTTCAACAGGCATAGGGTTTTATGATCATATGCTCGAGCAAATTGCCAAGCATGGTGGCTTCGCGCTCAACCTCAGCTGCCAGGGCGATCTGCACATTGACGAGCACCATACGGTGGAAGACTGTGCACTCGCGCTGGGCAGTGCCCTGGACCGCGCGCTCGGTGAGCGCCGCGGGATAGGCCGCTACGGTTTCCTGCTCCCGATGGACGAGACCCGCGCCGAGATTGCCATCGATCTCGGTGGGCGACCCTACGCGGTCTTCGAAGGGGTTTTTCCCCGTGACGAAGTCGGCGGGCTGTCGACCGAGATGGTGCCGCATTTTTTCCGTTCTCTGGCCGAGACGCTGCGCGCGGCCATCCATGTCCGCGTCTCGGGCGAGAACACGCACCATATGGTCGAGGCGTCCTTCAAGGGTGTCGGCCGCGCGCTGCGCCAGGCGTTCACCCGCTCCGGTAGCGAGCTGCCGAGTACCAAGGGGGTACTCTGATGGCTTCGGGTCCTGTGGCACTGGTGGATGCCGGCGGCGCCAATATCGCCTCGCTGAAGTTCGCCCTGGCCCGGCTGGGGCGCGAGAGCCTGTTTACCCGGGACGAGACCATCATCCGAGGGGCCACCCATGTCATCATCCCGGGGGTCGGCGCGGCGGCCGACGCGATGGCCCGGCTGGAAGCCACCGGGCTGGACCGACTCATCCCGACCCTGCGCCAACCGGTCCTGGGCATCTGCCTGGGCATGCAGCTGCTGTTCGAGGGCTCCGACGAAGACCATGCGCGCTGCCTTGGCCTCCTGTCCGGCCAGGCCCGGCGGTTCATTCCCGCCCCTGGACGGCCCGTCCCGCAGATGGGCTGGAACGCCCTGCACCCGCGTGAACCCCATCCGCTGCTCGCAGGGGTTGGCGACCAGGCCTACGTCTACTTCGTACACAGCTACGCGCTGCCCGTGTGTGCGCACACGCTCGCCTGCGCCGACTACGGCGGAGAATTCGCCGCTCTCGTGGCCCGCGAAAACTTTCATGGCGCTCAGTTCCACCCGGAACGCTCCGGGCCAGTCGGCGAACGCATACTCAAAAATTTTCTGGATTTATAACTAGATGGAACTCATACCTGCAATCGATCTGAGTGACGGGCACTGCGTCAGACTCTACCAGGGGCGCTTTGACAAAGTGACCCATTACCCGGTCGCGCCTGCCGAGCTCGCGGGCCGCTACCGGGACGCAGGCGCCCGCTGGCTGCACGTGGTCGACCTTGACGGGGCGCGGCGCGGCACGCCGGCCAATACCGCGACCATCGCGGCCATCCTGGCAGCCAGTGACATCCGTGTGCAGGTCGGCGGCGGATTACGCGACCTGGCGGCCGTGGAAGCGCAGCTCGCCGCCGGTGCCGAGCGGGTGGTGATCGGCAGCCTCGCCGTGCGTGAGCCCGCAACAGTCACCACGTGGCTGCAGCAGCTGGGCCCGGAGCGTATCGTCTTGGCGCTGGATGTGCGCCTGGCCGAAGGCGTACCCATGACGCTCACCCATGGCTGGACGGAGGCCTCCGCCTCGACCCTGTGGGAGGTCATCGAGGGCTTCCTGCCCCATGGCCTGCGGCATGTCCTGTGCACTGATGTCGAACTCGACGGCGCCATGCAGGGACCGAACCTGACCCTGTACCGGGAGTGCTGCAACAGGTATCCGACACTTGCGGTCCAGGCTTCGGGGGGCGTACGCGACGCCGCCGACCTGGCGGCGCTGGCCGGCACCGGTGCGGCCGGGGCGATTTCCGGGCGGGCGCTGCTGGAGGGGACGCTGCCCCTCGACGGCCTGGAGGCCTTTTTGCCCGATCATGGCTTGGCCCCGCTGCCCGCCAGCGGCGACTCTGCATGCTGACCCGTCGCATCATTCCCTGCCTGGATGTGCGGGAAGGCCGGGTCGTCAAGGGCGTACAGTTTCGTAATCACGAGGATGTCGGTGGCATCCTGGAACTTGCGCGGCGCTACCGCGAACGCGGCGCCGACGAGCTGGTGTTCTACGACATCACCGCAAGCCCTGAGGGTCGTCAGGTCGATCGCAGCTGGGTCAACCGTGTGGCCGAGGTGCTCGACCTCCCCTTCTGCGTCGCCGGCGGCATTCGCTCGGTCGCCGACGCCGAGGAAGTGCTCAACCTGGGCGCCGACAAGATTTCCATCAACTCCCCGGCCTTGGCCGATCCGGGTCTGATCGACCGGCTGTCGCGTCGTTTCGGCGCGCAGTGTGTGGTGATCGGTATCGACAGCCTGGCCATGGACGACGACTGGCAGGTCTATCAGTACACCGGCGACCCTGATCGTACACAGGCCGCGCGACGACGCACACTCGACTGGGTGCGGGAGGTCCAGGACCGGGGTGCCGGAGAGATCGTGCTGAACTGCATGAACTCCGATGGTGTGCGGCAAGGCTACGATATCGACCAGCTCGTGCGCGTGCGCGAGTGCTGCACTGTACCGCTGATCGCCTCGGGCGGTGCGGGCACCGAGCGCCACTTCCTCGACGTCTTCGAACAGGCGGATGTCGACGGCGCGCTGGCGGCCAGTGTGTTTCACAAGGGCCTGATCGATATTCTGGCACTGAAACGCTGGCTCGCCGAACGTGGTGTGGCCATCCGCCTGCTGGAGGACCCTGCTGATGGCTGATGATCACGCCTTCCTTGCGGAGCTGGAAGCCCTGCTCGACCAGCGCCTGCGTGATCGCCCGGAGGGCAGCTATGTCACCCGCCTGACCGACCGGGGGGCGCGCCGTGTGGCGCAGAAAGTCGGTGAGGAAGGCCTCGAATGCGCGCTGGCCGTGGCGACCGGCGATCGCGAGGAGGCCCGCGAGGAGGCCGCCGATCTCCTGTTCCACCTCATGCTCGCCCTGCGCCAGGTGGACCTGCGGCTGGCGGATATCGTCGCGGTGCTGGCGCAGCGGCATCGGGATCGCTGAGTGCAGCCCGCCATGTGTGCCGCTGCCACCTCGAGGTTCAGGACGACATGACCCCCGAGCGCTTCTTTGAGCAGTTGTGGACCGACTACATCGGCATTGCGCCCGCCGCCGGCCGGCTCCACGGCCTCGTCGAAGCCCGCGGCGAGACCATCGTCAACGATCATGTCGCCTTCCGGACCTTCGATCTCGACCCCATCCGGCTGGAACGCCTCGAACCCCATCTGCTGGCACTCGGGTATCAGCACTTCGAGCCGTACACGTTCGCCGACAAAGGCCTGCGCGCCTGGGGCTATGTCCATCCTGAGGGGCATCCGCGGATTTTTCTGAGCGAGCTCGAGACGCGACACTTCAGTCGTCAGCTACAGGATATCGTGGCGGGTCTCTGCGACCAGGTGCCGGTCGCCGCGCTCAACCAGCCCTCGATCTTCTGGGCGGGCCGGCTGTGGACGCCCGTCAGCCATACCACCTGGACCACGCTGCGGGAAGAAAGTGAATACGCCGCCTGGGTGGCGGCACTCGGGCTGCGACCGAACCACTTCACCCTCAGTGTCAACGCCCTGCAGAGCTTCCGTGACCTGCCCGCGTTGCTGGCGTTCATCGAGGGCCACGGATTCGCACTGAACGAGGCTGGTGGACGGATCAAGGGTGGACCCGACGTCCTGCTGGAACAGGCCTCGACCCTGGCCGACCGCGTCGCCGTGGAATTCGCCGAGGGCGAGCGCCACCTTGTCCCGACCTGCTACTACGAGTTCGCCCGGCGCTATCCCACCGCCGAGGGCCGGCTCTACGACGGTTTCGTCGCCGCCAGCGCCGATCGCATTTTCGAATCTACCGACAGCCAGCCGCGGAAGGACGCGCCCGCCGGCTAGACGCGATGGCGCCTGGCCGTCTCCGCGGCGAACAATGCCTGGTTGGCCAGGGCCGCTGCCCGGTCCTCGGACAGAAACGGCAACTGTACGAGACCCTGGGGCAGCACCAGCACCAGCCTCACCAGTCCGTGACGGCGCAGATAAGGACTGCTGCGCAGCTGGACCTGCTGCACCTGGGCAAGCTCGAAAGCCTCAAGGCGCTGACCGAACAGACCCCTGCGCACCCAGATCACTGTGCGGTCCAGCCACCAGCCCCAGTGGCGCCAGCGCAGCCACACCAAGGGCGGCAGCAACACCAGCAGAAGGGTCAAGGGGAGGACTGCGCCGTGCTCGCGACCGGAGGTGGCCAGCAACAGGCCCAGCAGGCCTGTAACGACGAGAAAGCCCCGCACCAGCCACCAGCTGCGATACCTCGGGTGAATGGGCTCAAACCTGGCCGGCACGGCAGCGCCCGGATACAGCAAGCCGACCAGCCCCAGGTCCTCGGCGCGAAGCCCGGGCACCAGAAAGCTGTGTTGACCGACATCGCCACCGCGGCCGTCGCTGCGGGTCTGCAGCCCGGCCAGTACCCAGCAGCCCAGCAGCCGGCCAACGGGTGACTGCTGGAGCACCGCGCCGGTGAGCTTGTCTCGTCGCAAGGTCTGCTCGCGACGCTCGAGCAGCCCGCCACTGCCGACCAGTCGCTCGCCGTGATCGTGCAAACGGTAGGGATGAAACCGCAGCAGAGCAGCGCTCCCGCCAGCGGCGAGCAATCCGGCCAGCACCGCCCCAACCAGCGGCAGAAGCGTAGACCAACCCGCAGAAAACTGCGCCTCGAGCCAACTCACCAGTTGGGTCATGGCCAGCGAGTCTGCCGTCTGACGGAAGACCAGATCGAGGACGTAGAGCACCACGCCGGCGACAACCCAGACCTGGTTGCTGCTCAGGCCGTGCACGAAAACTCGCACGCGCCCTGGCGCATGCAGCAGCGCGGGCGGACTGCCGATGTCACGCGCCGACGACCCTGCGGCCGGTTCGGCCTGCTCATCGCCAGGCGTGGCCGCGGCACCCGCTGCCGCACGCGCGCCGACGATCCGATCACGAATCTCTTCAGCCAGCCGGCGCGGGATACCCGGCAGCTCGACTTCACGCTCTGCGGCCCCCGGCGTCTCGAGGCTGAACTGCACGAGACCAAAGGGGCGCAGGTACAGCGGCTCGCCGAGCTGCACGTTCTGAACGCGGCTGAAGCGCACCCGGAGTTCCTTGCGCTCGAGCACACCGCGCCGAACGCGCACCGCATCGTCCTCGACGAGGAAACGGAACCGCCGATGGTAGATGATCGCGCCGGCCACGACGATCAACACCACCAGGCTGGCGCCAAGCAGCACTTCGCGCACACCCAGGCGTTCCACGAACGCCACGCCGGCGCCGGCGCCCAGGAAGACCACGAGATTCTCACGAACGAACTTCTGCAGCGCCCTCACGACCAGGAAGACGAGGGCTATTGGCGGCAGGCGCTGCCAGGCGTCCGACGGATCAGTCGTCGGCACCGTTGGGCGCCTCGTGCGGACCGGACACCGCCGCTCCATCGTCCTCGCCATCGCGGATACGCTCGAGCAGAAACTGCCTGACCCGTCGCGCTGTCTCGAGATCCAGTCCCGCCACGGTCAGGTCACCCCCCGAACCGCCCGCGGTGAAACACTTCAGCCGGGTGAGGCCGAATCTGCGCTCAAGCGGCCCGGACACCGTCTCGACATGCTGGATCCGTGCGAACGGCACGATCACACTCCGCCGCCACAGCACGCCTGACCGATAGATCAGGTCATGCTCGCGCAGCGCCCACGCCCGTCGCCGGGCATCGACGGCCGCGAATACGGCGTTGATCATCGCGATCACCAGCAGCGCCCCGAAACCGACCGGCGCCAGAGCGCCCAACGCTGCGGGGACCAGTCCCGCCGCGGCGGCAGCCCACGCGATGAGTACCGCGCCCAGCGGTACCAGCCAGCCCAGCACGGCGGCTGTCACTGCGTAAGGCCGATATGCCGGGGCGACGGGCTGGAGCACCACGGCCCGGAAATCCGGCAGCGAGTCTGCCGCGAGCACCGCGTTGGCGAAGGTCTCCTCAGGCGCGCGCGAGGTCATGACTCCGCGGGAAGTGCGATCTCGCGTGCAGGCCGCCGAAGATTGTAGTGCGAACTCATCACGTAACCATAGGCACCGGCATTGGCAATGAGCACGACATCCCCCTCGTACGAGGGCGGCATCAGGCGATCTGTCCCCAGTTTGTCGCCGCTTTCGCAGTTCGGCCCCACGATGCTGACGATCTCGGTCGCCGGCTCGCCCAGCCGACTCAGGTTGACGATCTCGTGGAAAGCGCCGTAGAGGGCAGGTCGGATGAGCGAGTTCATTCCCGTGGCGATACCCACGTACTGCACATCGCCCTTACCCTTGATCTGCGTGACCTCACTGACCAGTACGCCAGCAGCGGCCACGAGGTAGCGCCCCGGCTCCAGCCAGAGCGCGTAATCCGGATGCGCCTCGCGAATCGCAGCCAGGGACTCGTCCAGCGCAGCCAGGTCGAGCGGACGATCGCCAGGACGTTCCGGGACACCGAGCCCCCCGCCCAGGTCAAGATACCGCACATGCGGAAACCGACCGGCCAGCTCGCTCAGCAGTGCGCCGGTCTGCTGCCAGTTCTCGGGCGTGAGGATCCCGCTGCCAGTATGGGCATGCAGGCCGACGATTCGGCAACCGGCCGCCGCGGCCAGCGATTCCAGCTCCGTCAGCTCGAACACCGGCACCCCGAACTTCGAGTGGGCACCCGCCGTGCGCACATGCTCGTGATGCCCGCGACCCTTGCCGGGATCAATACGCACGAACACCTCACGGTCTGCAAACAGCTCCGGCCAGGCGCGCAGTGGATGCAGGTTGTCCAGCGTCACCCAGACCCCCTGATCAAGCGCCTGCGCATACTCGCTGCGAGGGGCAAAGTTCGGTGTGAACAGGATGCGCTGGCGATCCAGATCAGGAAACAGCTCCAGGACGCGAGCGATCTCGCCCGGCGAGACACACTCGAAGTTGAGCCCCTCGGCATACAGACATCGCAGCACTTCGGGGTTCGAGTTCGCCTTCATGGCGAAAAACACTGCATCCAGGTGCCGCAGCCCGCGTAACCCGCGGGCGTTCCGGGCGATCTGGCCGAGATCGTAGACGTATGCGGAGGATTCATGTCTGGCAATCTCGATCAGCGCATCGCGGCGGCGCTCCCACCAGGGGACCTCGGTGCCGACCACCGGCGCATGCCGAATGCCCTGCAGCTGCTCCCAGGTCGGACCGAATACCGGGCTCTGTCCCACCCGCCGCATCAGCAGGTGATGGAGCTGCTGGACCAGACGGTACGCCTGGTCCTCATCGACCACAACCGTCAGGTTCAGGTCATTGGCCGCCTGGGTCAGCATGTGGATGCGGTGCTCATCGAAAACGGCCAGTGCGGGCCCGAGCTCGTGCAGGATCCCACGGATATTCCGTCCCACCAGGCTCACTGCGGCGCAGTCGTTGATCACCCGAACGCGACAGATCTGTTCAAGGTCTGCCACCAACGCCTGCAGCACGGCCGGGTCGAGGGCGTTGGCCTGATGGTCGACAGAAACGGTCACGTTGGCCTCTGACGTCGAGACCAGATCGACGGACAGCCCGGCAGCGGCGATGCGCTCGAAGGCACGTGCCAGGAACCCGACCTCCTGCCACATACTCTGGGTTTCCATCGAGATCAGGGTGATCCCGGCGCGCGAGGAAATCGCCTTGAGCTGGGCGCTGTCCTCACCCTGCTCTGCAGAGATGACCGTGCCACCCCACTCCGGCTGTTCGGTGCTGAAGACGTAAAGCGGAATGCCACTGCGCCGCACTGGCGGGATGCACCGCGGATGCAGCACCTTGCTGCCCATGGAGGAGATCTCCTGGGCTTCGAAATAATGCAGCGAACGCAGCAGACGTGCTGAGGGCACGGCGCGCGGGTTGGCGGAAAACATCCCCGGCACATCCGTCCAGATCTCGAGACGGCGCGCCGAGAGTCCAGCCGCGAAGTAGGCCGCGGAGGTGTCGGAGCCCCCACGACCGAGCAGCACGGTGTCGTCGTCGCGATTGCGCGCAATGAAACCCTGAGTCAGGACGATGCTGGACAGCCCCTCGAGTCGTGCCACCAGGGCGGGATCAGCGCCAGACTCACAGCTCGCGGACAGGAACCGCGCACGCTCATGACTGGAGGGCTCGTCGCGGGACTGCAGCAGTTCGCGAGCATCGGCCCAGCTCACCGCAAATCCCCTCGACTCCAGCCAGGCCGCACCAAGTGTCGTCGCCAGCAGCTCGCCGGTCGCCATGACACGAGCGTGGACTCGCGGGCTGACCTCGCCCACCAGTTCGATCCCGGCGGCGAGTTGCCGAAGTTCAGCGAAATAGGCCTCGAGCCGCGGTTCGACATCGATCGCAAGCGCGGTCGCCAGTGCCCGGTGACGCGCGATGATCTCGTCGATCACCCCGCCCTGGCCGCCGCGAGCAGCCACAGCGAGCAGATCTTCCAGCCGATTGGATATTCCCGACAGCGCCGAGTGCACCACCAGAACGCGGCGACCCTCGGCCAGGCGCGCCTCCAGCAACCGGGCAATACGCTGCCAGTTCTCGGCTGTGGAAACGCTGGTACCGCCGAACTTGAGCACCACCCACGGGGAGTCCGGGAAGGCGCAGAGTCTCGGATCAAACGCCTCTGCGTCAGCGGCGTTCATCGACGGGCTCAATCTCCACCCTGGAGGTTGCGATCGGTCACGGCGCCAGTCGAGGCCGAGCTGACCAGATACGCGTACTTGGCCAGCACGCCACGGGTGGCGGTCGGTGCGGGGGCGCGCCAGGCCGCGCGCCGGCGGGCGAGTTCCGCCGCGTCCAGCGCCACATCGATACTCTGGGTTTCGGCGTCGATGGTGATGCGATCACCATTCTCGAGCAGGGCGATCGGCCCGCCCGTCGCGGCCTCGGGCGTCACATGCCCGACCACGAACCCATGGCTGCCGCCGGAAAAGCGCCCGTCCGTAATCAGCGCCACCTTGTCACCCAGGCCTTTGCCCATGATCGCGCCGGTCGGGCTGAGCATCTCGCGCATCCCCGGCCCCCCTCGAGGGCCCTCGTAGCGAATCACCACCACGTCGCCGGGTTGGACTGCGTCATCGAGAATGCCGCGCAAGGCCTCCTCCTCCGAGCCGAACACACGCGCCGGGCCGGTAAATGACAGCCCCTCCTTCCCTGAGATCTTGGCCACGGCACCCTCTGGCGCGAGGTTGCCATAGAGGATCGCCAGATGGCTGTCTTTCTTGATGGGCCGCTCCAGGGGCCGGACGATATCCTGACCCTCCGGGTAAGGCGCGACCTCGGCCAGGTTCTCTGCCAGCGTACGGCCGGTGACTGTCAGCAGGCCACCGTGCAGCAGGCCGGCATCCAGTAGCATCTTCATCAGCGGCTGAATCCCGCCGATATGAATCAGCTCGGACATCATGTAGCGGCCACTGGGCCGCAGATCCCCCAGCACAGGCACACGTTGGCCGATGCGGGTGAAGTCATCCAGCGACAGCTCGACCCCGGCCTCGTGCGCCATGGCCAGCAGGTGCAGTACCGCGTTGGTCGAGCCCCCCAGGGCAATGACCACGGTGATCGCATTCTCGAAGGCCTCACGGCAGAGAATGTCCGAGGGCCGGATACCCCGACGCAGCAGCTCGACGACCTGCCGTCCCGCCCGCCGACAGTCCTCGATCTTACTGCGCGAGACCGCCTCCTGTGCCGAGCTGTTGGCCAGACTCAGACCCAGCGCCTCGATCGCCGAGGCCATGGTATTGGCGGTGTACATCCCCGCGCAGGAGCCGGGTCCGGGGATCGCGGTGCGCTCGACCTCCAGCAGCTCGGCTTCGCTGACGGTGCCGGCCGCGCGGCCGCCAACGGCTTCGAACACCGCGACGATATCGCGATGTTTGGGGCCCGGCTGGATGGTGCCGCCATAGACGAACACCGAGGGGCGATCGAGCCGGGCCATCGCCATGACACACCCCGGCATGTTCTTGTCACAGCCCCCGATGGTAACGAACCCATCGAAGCCCTGGCCGGCGACCACCGTCTCGATCGAATCGGCAATGACCTCGCGCGACACCAGCGAGTAGCGCATCCCCGGCGTGCCCATCGAGATGCCATCGGAAATGGTGATGGTGTTGAAGATGATGCTCTTGCCACCTGCCTCATCGGCCCCACGGCCGGCCTCCTCGGCCAGCGTGTTGATGTGCATATTGCACGGCGTGACCATGCTCCAGGTGGAGGCGATGCCCACCTGGGGCTTGCGGAAGTCCTCGTCGCTGAAACCGACCGCCCGCAGCATGGCGCGACTTGGCGTGTGCTCGACGCCATCGACCACCACGCGGGAGTACCGGCGCATATCGGTCTTGTTCTCAGAATCCTTGCTCATGTGCTCTCCGGGGTTGCCGCCACCCGCCGTTCATGCTGCTGGCTGCCAGCCCTGGGGTCGGTCGGCTCAGGGTGTTCTGGCCGGGCCTTCAGGCGGCCGCAATCTGGGCCGGCCGGGGTACCTTGAGGTCGGAGACCAAGCCGAGTTTTTCCAGCAGCCGCAGCACGATCCAGGTCAGGTCGAATTGCCACCACTGGAGGCCGTGACGCGCGGAGCCGGCGAAACGGTGGTGGTTGTTATGCCATCCCTCGCCGAGGGCGAGAATCGCCACCAGCCAGTTGTTGGTGCTGTCATCCCCGGCATGATACGGCGCGCGGCCCCAGCGATGACACACGGAGTTGACCATGAAGGTCGAATGCCACAGGACCACGGTGCTCAGGAAGTACCCCCAGACCAGCATCTGCAGGCCACTGGTGCCAAGCTGCGGCCACACTGCGGCCAGCAGAGCGCCCAAGGCGTAGAAAAACACGATCTGCCCGATGACGATCCAGGCGTAGTGGCGCTGCAGTGCCTTGATCTCGGGATAGCGGTGCAGATCCTTCACGTTCGCCCCGGTGGTCTGGAAGCACTTGGCACTCATCATCCAGCCCATGTGCGCGTGCCATAGCCCGTAGATCCGGGGCGAGTGCATGTCCCGCTCACTCTCCGTATAGCGATGGTGGTCACGGTGGTGAGAGACCCACCACAGCACCCCACCCTGCGTGGCGAGACTGCCTGCAAAACCCAGCAGAAACTGCATGACGCGACCGGTACGGAAGGACTTGTGGGCGAAGTAGCGGTGGAAGCCGGCCGTGACCCCGAGCCCCCTGATCAGATACATCACCAAGGCCACGATGACGGCCACTGCGCTGGCACCGGTGTAGAACACCAGCAGGGCCGCGACGTGAAACACGACAAACCCTGCCACTACAGCAGCGGCTTGTTTCTGGGAACGGGTCATGAAAGCACGCTATCCTCAATGGGGCGCAAATGCGCGACCGCGCCGCATTCTAGCCCATTCGCCGCGGTGCACCAATGCTGCTTGCCGTCACTTCCGGCGTGGGGGCACAGACCCCACCCTGACGCGCACGATCAGCTGCCGAAAAGCTTACCCGGGTTGAGAATCCCGCGGGGATCGAGCAACTGCTTGAGCCCGCGCATCAGTTCGAGTTCCAGACCGCCACGCAACCGCGCCAGCTCGTGCACCTTGAGCTGACCGATGCCGTGCTCGGCGCTGGGGGTGCCACCATGCGCCACCACCAGGTCGTGGATCGCTTCGGCAACCTCTGCCCAGCGGGCGAGAAACGCCTGGCCCTCCATCTCCGGCGGACACCCCACGTTGAAATGCACGTTGCCATCGCCGACATGGCCGAAAGCGAGCACCCGGCAGCCCGGCACCAGCCGAACCGCCAGCGCAGTCGCCTCGTCGATGAACCCGGCCATGGCGGACAGCGGGACGGCGACATCATGCTTGATACTCGGGCCGGCGTGCTTCTGCGCGGCCGACAGCTCGTCACGCAATGCCCACAATTCGCGGGCCTGGGCCAGCGTCCCGGCCACCACGGCATCGGCGACCAGGCCTGTCGCCATGGCGTCTGCGAGCGGCTGCGTCAGCGCATCGCCACCGGTCATGTCACCGGACGATTCGGTCTCCATGAGGACATACCAGGGATACGGCTCTGCCAGCGGGTCGCGGGCGCCCGCGCGATAGTCGAGCACCAGCTCCAGACCGTGTCGCGGCATGAGTTCGAAGGCCGACAGGGCATTGCCGAGCTGTTGGCGCAGCCTCCCGAGCAGGGCGAGTGCGGCGGTGGGATCAGGCAGCGCCACCAGCGCTGTCTGCAGCTGCCGGGGCAACGGGTAGAGCCTGGCACAGACCCGGGTGATGATCCCCAGGGTGCCCTCTGCGCCGATGAACCATTGTTTGAGGTCATAGCCGGCCGTGTCCTTGCGCAGGCTGCGCAACAGGTCGAGGACGCGGCCATCGGCGAGCACCACCTCCAGACCCAGCACCTGTTCCCGCGCGGTGCCGTAGCGCAGCACGTTGGTCCCGCCGGCATTGGTCGACACGCAGCCGCCAATCTGGGCGCTGCCCTCCGATGCCAGACTGAGCCCGAACAGCCGACCTGCTTCGTTCGCAGCCGCCTGCACCGTGGCGAGAACACAGCCCGCCTCCACCGTGATGCTGCCCCCCTCGGGATCCACTGCCAACACCCGGTCGAGCCGTTCAAGCCCCAACAGCAGTTGCCGACCGCTGTCGTCGGGCACAGCGCCACCACACAGGCCGGTATTCCCGCCCTGCGGCACCACCGGGATCCGCGCGTCATGACAGATTGCGAGCACCGCAGCGAGCTCCGCGGTCGAGGCTGGGCGCACCCACAGCGGCGTACGCCCCTGGAACCGGCCACGCCATTCACGCAACCGCGGTGCAATGATCTCCGGATCGTCGGTGGCGCCGGCCGGGCCAAGCCGCTCACGAATGGCCGCCAGCGCGGCATCCCGGCTAAGCATGCGCTCCGCTCCCGGTCAGCAGGGCGTGGTAGCCCGCGAGATCGATATTGCTGCCACAGAACACCAGCCCGACACGCTGGCCCTCGAGCCGGCCGGCCAGCGGACCCAACATGGCCGCGGTTGTGGCGGCGCATGCAGGCTCGACTGCCAGAGCCAATGAGGCATGGATCAGGCGCATAGCCTCCCGAAGCGCCTGGTCGCTGACCAGCACCAGTTCATCCACATGTTGCTGACAGAGCTCGAAGGACACCGGCAAGGCGAAGGGTGCGCCGAGACTGTCGGCGATGGTGGCGACCCGCTCGATGCCCTGCGGACAGCCCGCGGCAAAGCTCCGGTGCATCGTATCCGCCCCGGCAGGTTCGACACCGATCACGCGGCACCCGGGCGCCTGCAGTTTGACGGCCGCAGCCACCCCGGCACACAGGCCACCCCCGCCGATGGGAACGACCACCACATCCAGCCCAGGCACCTGGGCCATGAACTCCTCACCCAGCGTGGCGGTGCCGGCGGCCACTTCCAGCCCTTCGAAGGGATGGATCAAGGCCCGACCCTGGTCGGCTTCGATTTCCGCGACACGGGCAAAGGCGGCATGCACATCCGGCGCGAGTTCCACCTGCGCGCCCAGGGCTCGACAGGCCTCGATACGCTTGGGACTGGAGTGCGCCAGCATGACCACATGGGCGTGGCAGCCGGCAACCCGCGCCGCGTAGGCCGTGGCGATGGCATGATTGCCGGCACTGACCGCCACGACCCCGGCGGCCCGCCGTGCCGCGGGTAACGCCAGCACGCTGTTCAGCGCGCCTCGCGCCTTGAACGTGCCCGTGCGCTGCCAGAGTTCCAGTTTGATCCACACCTCGCCAGCCACGGGCCAGTCACACCCACCGGGATCGCGCCAGTGCCAGACGGGCGTCTTGAGCACGTGGGCGGCAATCCGCTCGCGGGCCTGGGTGATGAGAGTCTGGGTCAAACCGGTCATGCCGCACCTTGCCTTGGACTTTCGCACGCGCCGGGACCTGACTCGACGCCGTGCTAGTATTGCACGCTGTGGTGACCACACGTTCGGTCGCCCGGAAGACTGGCCAAGCGCTGGCCAAGGGGTGGGGCCCAGCGAATGAGCG
The DNA here is from genome assembly GCA_003567475.1 of Gammaproteobacteria bacterium. Classification (GTDB taxonomy): domain Bacteria; phylum Pseudomonadota; class Gammaproteobacteria; order Steroidobacterales; family PWYM01; genus PWYM01. The sequence goes on from PWZL01000080.1 coordinate 40,945, forward strand.
TGCGCGAGGTACACGGAACAGACACCGCCGGTCCAACCTGGCATGGGGTGAGCGGCGAGCTGTTTTCACTGCTCAGTGATGACATGCCACTCGCCGAGCGCAGCAATCTGCTGATGCTGGATCGCCGGCTGCACGCCGCCTGGGGGCTTGGCGCCAACGTGGTGCTGTCCTGGACGCTGGCCGAGGCTGGCGTGGATATTCTGATCGTGCCGCATTACGCGGTCGCCGAGTTCGCGGATGGCGCGGCCAACGGCCAGGCGGGGGTGTCGACCAATTTCCTGCGCACCCTGATCAGTGGCAGACGTGAGCTCTCGGCCTCACAGTTCGACAAAGTCGCCCGGCTGCTCGATATTGAACCCCGTCATCTGCCCATCGGCCACCGGTTGACCGGTTCGGCCCGAGAACGCCAGTTGATCGAGCGGCTGGTGAAGCGCTACAGCATCAGCTACGTCGCCAGCCGGGCGGTTGCATTGTTCGACATCGTAGGCTTCAGCCTGCTGTCACCGTTCGAGCAGATGACCCAGCTCAACAGCCTGTCCTATTCCATCAACGCCGCCCAGAGTCGGATGCTCGAGCGCCAGATCGGGATCGACTTCGCCCGCTCCTGCACCGGCGACGGCTTTTACATCTGGAATCGCGAGGAGGGTCTGGAGGCCAACACGAACCTCTACCACTTCATGCATCTGGTGCTGGCGGATAATGCGATTGCGCGCGGCAAGGCCCGTTCCAACGCCGTCCCGTTGCTGCGCGCAGGGTTTCACATTGGTGACTGCTACGAGTTCCACCAGGCTGAAGGGCTGAACCCAAGTCTGTACAACTACATCGTCGGCGACGTCACGATCGAACTTGCCCGTATGATCGACCGCGCGCTGCCAGGACAGATCATGGTTGGCGAGTTTCATGCGCGGTTCAACGCCAGTGAGGCTGTCGACGGTCGACCGGACACCCTCGATGCGGTGCGCTTCATGCGTCTGGCGCAGCAGAATCTCGCCCGTCTGAACGGCTTGGAACTGGCGGGCGAGCGCATCGAGGCGATCAAGTGCTATCTCACCGGAGAGCTGACCGCCGAGGGTGAGTACGACATCCGCCGCCTTACCATCGCCGACAAACACGGGCTGTCCCGGAATGTGTTCAATGCCAAGGTGAACATCTATCGACGCCAGGCCGCGCCCATTCTGCTGGGGCTTGAAGACCGGGTCATCGCGACCAGCGCTCTGGCCAGCCAGTCAAGTCATCTGAGGGCGGCCGGCACGGCGAACTCGTTCCTCGAAGCCTCGCCGGTGGCCGAAACAGAGACCGAGCCACAACTCGGTTGACCCGCACCCCAAAGGCTGTCGCGAGACCCATCCCGGGACAGGCCTCAGCCGCGCGGCGCCTCCGGACGCCGAATGGCTGTTGCATCCTCCCCCGCCTCGAGATCCCGGCGTCGTGCGACCAGAAATTCGGTGCTCAGATAGTCCTCTGACGCATCTGCCGCCGACTCTGCCTCGTCCACGCTGTCGGCCACAAATCGGATCCGGTGGCGGCCGATGGAGATGACATCGCCATGACGCAACAGGTGCTCTCTGATCCGCCGACCGTTGACGAAAGTGCCGTTCGTGCTACCCAGATCCAGCACATACCAGCCTCGCCGCGTCTGCATGAACAGGCACTGAAACCGGCTGATGAATCGGCTGTCCAGCGAGATGTCACAGTCGCCATCCCGACCCATGACCATGCGAGGCTGCAGCAGTTCGACCTCATGTGTCACCTCGGCCCCGGCAGAAAACACCAGGGTGGCCTGCTCGGGCTCGGCCACGGCGTCGGAAGACCCGGACTCGGCCGTCACGGTCTCGGAGCGCAGTTCCAGGTTCAGCCGGGCCGCGGCTGCTTCAACATGACGCTGTCGCACCACCAGGCTGCCTGCCTGATCATCGGCGGCCGCCATGTCCAGCGCCCCAAGCATCAGTCGATCGATGACCGTCACCTCACCATCGGCGTACGCGCCGACCAACCTGCACAGCTCCATTCCGATCAGTTCGCCAGGATGACGCGCGCCAGCAATTTTCAGCCGACTGTGGATGTAGTATTCGCTCTCGGATGGCAGCAGTCCCGGGGCGCGATGATGCGCCAGCCCTCGCGCTTCGGCCATTTCCGGGGTGCCACCGCGCAGACATTCCGGCAGCTGGCCCGCCGGCTCGCCAAACAGCAGAAAGCGCACGGTATGCCGGCCATCGAACCGAAGGCCCGCCAGCCAGGTGATCAGCTCGCCTATCGCCGTGACCGGCTCGCGGTCTGCCGGCAGCGCCACATACGCGACATGGCCCTTGCGCGACTGATGACCGATGAAGAGTTCGAGCAGCGCCTTGAGATCCTCACGCATGCCCTCCTCTATCTCCAGACCCCAGCCGCTGAGCAGCGCCTGCAGGAACGCCGGGGCGTCCTGCGGGTACTCGTCGAACCAGGCCGTCATGTCGCCATCGCGCGCAAGGCGCTCGAGCAGCGCGACAAGAATCGGGCGATACCCGGCATCCCGCGGACTGCTGACGAGCACAGTGCTCACCTGACCCGCCTTGAGCTCGCGCAGGCAGTCGGACACTCGGGTTGCGTACGCGCCCGTCAAGGCCGCCGGCGGCGGCACACCCCCGAACGGCAGACGCGTCAGCCCAAGACGGGCCAGAACATCGGCGAGACTCATCCACAGACTCCAACGACAGTGAGCGGGGCCTCGCGCACGGTTCGATCGACCCCGCAATCACGGGATAGTTTAGCACCCTGCCGGATCGACGGTGCCGATGGCTCAGCTGAGCATGGGCAGCGACAGCCTGGCGAGCAGGCTCGCGAGCCCGGCGGCCAGCAGCGCGCTCGCCGGCACGGTGACCAGCCATGCGGAGACGATGGTGACCAGATGCGAGCGGCGGACCAGATAGCGTCTGCGCTGCTTCTCGAACGTGGCGCTCGCGTCCGCCGGCATCGGGACACTCAGGCCGGTGTCGGCTGCGGTCGGCCGCGCGAGCAACGCCGTGGGGCGGTTGGCAAGGAACTCGCGCAGAAAGCCCACACCGAAAAGGGCCCCAATGGCAATGTGGGTCGAACTCACCGGCAGCCCCAGCGCCGAGGCGAAAATCACCGTGATCGCCGCTGAGAGCGTCACGCAGAACGCCCGAACCCGGTTCAACTTGGTGATTTTCGACCCGACCGTCCGGATCAGCTTGGGCCCGAACAGCGCGAGGCCGGTCGCGATACCAAAACCGCCGATGAGCAGAATCCAGAAGGGAATCTCGGCCTGCGCCGTCAGCTCACCCTGGCTGACAGTGGTGTAGATCGCCGCCAGCGGCCCGATGGCATTGGCCACGTCATTGGCCCCGTGGGCAAACGAGAGCAGCGCCGCCCCGAAGATGACCGGAATCGTGAACAACTCACCGACCGAGTGTCGCCGGGTCTGCATGTCCGCCACACGCCGGGCCACTGCCGGACGGACCAGCCACCAGGTCAACAGCCACGCCAGGCCGCCCAGCGCCAGCGCCGTCGCCGGCGCAACGCTCACGACCCGGGAAAGCCCCTTCATCATCAGGTAGGTGGCGAATGCACCCGCCATCACCCCGACCAGCAGCGGTACGCGCCGTCTCGCCTGCTCCAGCTGATCCGGCACATCGGTGATGGTGAACTTGATGTAGGCGAGAACGCCGGCGGCGATCGCGCCGCCGAGAACGGGCGACACCACCCAACTCGCCACGATCCGTCCGACCACACTCCAGTCGGCGGCACCCACACCCGCCATGGCGATCCCGCCACCGAGCACACCGCCCACGACAGAATGGGTGGTGGATACCGGCGCCCCGATCCAGGTCGCAAGATTGATCCACAGCGCGGCGGCAAACAGCGCGGCCAGCATCGCCGTCGTAAACGCCTCTGGGCCGGGCATCAGCTCCGGGTTGATGATGCCCGAGGAGACGGTAGCCACCACGTCGCCACCGGCGATCAGGGCGCCGGCGGCCTCGCAGACAGCGGCGATCGCCACCGCGACCCCGATCTTCAGCGCTCGACTGCCCACGGCGGGCGACATGTTGTTGGCGACATCATTGGCACCGATGTTCAGCGCCATGTAGCCGCCGATGACACTCGCTGCGACAATCAGGGCCCAGCCGCCACCGAACCCGACCACCGAAGCCGACGCCAGCGCCACGAGCACCAGGAATACCAGCGCGAGGCTCAACGGCACGAGCCCCCGACCGGTATCGCGGGTCACCTGCTCGAGCTTGACGAGCTTTTTGAGGTCTTTGTCGAGGGTGGGCTTGGCCATGGATACCGTCGCCGTGGCGGTATCGCCCCGGTCCAGCCGTAACATTTCCGTAACAGGGCGCGATGGTACCGAATTCCCATCGCCGGACAAGGCCGGGGGTCGGCACCACCTCGGCGGACCCGGCGGTATACGGGAAAATATCGACTTGATTACCGGTGCACGTCGCGTACCCTGCTGCCGATCACCTGGGGAGAATCGATCATGGCCAGCGCAGACACGCCGCACCCGGATGACCGGGTTGCCATAGCACCCATTCCCGTCAGCCGCGTCGGCTCGGAGCGTCCCTGGCGTTGGATTGCAGCTGGCGCGGCCGATTTGCGCCGCGCGGCAGGCGTCAGCCTCACTTACGGCGCGATCTGGGTCATCCTGAGCTTCGTGCTGTCTGCGGGTCTGTATTCCGCCGGCCTGTTCTACTGGCTGTTACCGATGGCTGCGGGCTTCATGTTCCTCGGTCCGCTGGTCGCGGTCGGCACCTACGCGATCAGCCGGGATCTGGCCGCCGGCGAGACTCCAACACTCGCGCGGGCCTTTGCCTCATGGCGCGAAAACACGATGCAGATTGCCCTGATGGGCGTCGCGCTGATGATCTTCATGATCGCCTGGCTGCGGCTTGCGACGATTCTGTTTGCGCTGTTTTTCGGCATGGAGACGCCGAACCCGCAGGACCTCTACAGCTCCATGCTGCTGACCCCTAACGGATTGGGCATGATCGCCGTTGGCACAGCCATCGGTGCGGTGCTGGCGTTCGGGGCCTTCACGATCTCTGTGGTGTCCATTCCACTGCTGCTCGACCGCGAGGTCAGTGTTCTTGAGGCCATCGAGGCCAGCGTGCGCTGCGTGGCGCTCAACGTCCGCCCCATGGTGCTGTGGGCAGTGATCTTGACCGTATTCATCCTCATCGGCATGTTCACGTTCTATATCGGCTTGGTTCTGGTACTGCCGCTGCTCGGGCATGCCAGCTGGCACGCTTATCGGGATCTTGTGCCTGCGCCAGAGAACCCACCGGCGGCAGCGACCAGCGACTGAGCGGTCCTCCTGTCAGGACTGGCGGGGCGTGATGACCGCGCTCGCCCGCCCGACGATCAACGGATCGATCTCGCCGACACGTTTGAGATCTCGACGCTGGTAGGGCAACGTGTGCAGCACGTGACGCATGGCATTCAGCCGAGCGCGTTTCTTGCAGTCGGACTTCACCACGACCCAGGGCGCATGTGGCGTGTCGGTATGCGCGAACATCGCCTCTTTCGCCTCGGTGTAAACCTCCCACTTGTCCAGTGAGGCCTGGTCGACCGGGCTCAGTTTCCACTGCTTGAGCGGGTGTGCCTCTCGCTCGCGGAACCGCCGGTACTGTTCCTGCCGACTGACGGAAAACCAGAACTTGAACACATGAATGCCGGAGGAGACGAGATTGCGTTCGAAAACCGGCGCCTGCTCGATGAAGTCGTGGTATTCCTCCTCGCTGCAAAATCCCATCACCCGCTCGACACCGGCGCGGTTGTACCAGGAACGGTCGAACAGCACGATCTCGCCAGCCGTTGGCAGGTGCTGGATATATCGCTGGAAGTACCACTGCCCGCGCTCGATCTCATTGGGCTTCTCAAGCGCCACAACCCTGGCACCACGCGGGTTGAGATGTTCCATGAAGCGCTTGATCGTGCCGCCCTTGCCGGCCGCGTCGCGGCCCTCGAACAGGATGACCACGCGCGACCCCGTCTCCTTGACCCAGCGCTGCAGTTTGAGCAGTTCGACTTGCAGGTCGTACTTGCGTCGCTCGTAGACTTTTCGGCGTAGCCGATCCTTGTAGGGGTATTCACCGTCTCGCCAGTTGGCCGCGAGCAGACCGTCCATCCGCGAGGATGCCGCGGCCTGTTCTTCACGAAACAGGGCGTGACGCAACTGGGCGAGATCGTCAGGCGAAGCCCCCTCCAGGATTGCCGCGAGACCGGCAGCCAGCCGGGCCACCTCTTCCTGACTGGGCCCCGCTTCCAGGCTCTCCATGGCTCGCGTCGAGATCTCACGCAAGGTGCACTCGAGTCTCGTGCGGGCATCCTCACCGCCCGCGCGGGTGACGTACTCGCGAATCAGCGCTTCGCTCAGCCCAGGTGCGGTATCGCCGCGCCGGATCTCCAGCCGGTCGTCAACTCCGGCAGGCCCGGCAACGCTGTCACCAGACTTGCGGCTGCGCTTTTTCCCTGCGGTTTTACCATTCCCCATCTCGCGGATACCCTTGCCATCATTACGGTAATGTTACGGACGGGGTCGGCATGATGACGCCGTGGAAAACCGAGACGGCTCAGGGAGTCTCGTAGCGACGCAGCTCCAAGCGGGCGATCTGATTGCGATGAACCTCGTCGGGCCCGTCGGCAAGGCGCAGCAGCCGCGCCGTCGCATACGCGACCGCAAGACCAAAATCGTTGCCGGTGCCGCCGCCGCCATGCGCCTGGATCGCCCAGTCGATGATCTGCTGGGCCATATTCGGCGCAGCCACCTTGATCATGGCGATTTCGGCCCGGGCGGCCTTGTTGCCCACCGTGTCCATCATCCAGGCGGCCTTCAGCGTCAACAGGCGGGTCTGTTCGATGAGAATGCGCGCCTCGGCGATACGCTCCATCGTCACGCCCTGCGCCGAGATCCGCTTGCCAAACGCCACCCGCGACAGACTCCGCCGACACATTTTCTCCAGACACCGCTCGGCGAGTCCGATCAGGCGCATGCAGTGGTGCATGCGCCCCGGGCCCAGGCGGCCCTGGGCGATCTCGAACCCTCGGCCCTCGCCGAGGAGCATATGGTCCACGGGCACACGCACGTTCTCGAACATGACTTCAGCGGCACGATCGGGCACACCGTAATAGCCGAACACCGGCAGGGCTCGCAGCACCTGAACACCCGGCGCATCCATCGGCACGAGGATCATGGATTGCTGGCGGTGTCGGTCCGGGTCCTCCGGGGCGGTCTTGCCCATGAAGATCGCGACCCGACAGCGAGGGTCGGTCGCCCCGGTAGTGTACCACTTGTGGCCATTGATGACGTAGTGATCGCCCTCGCGAACGATGGAACTTTCGATATTGGTGGCGTCGCTGGACGCCACCCCAGGCTCGGTCATTGCAAAGCAGGAGCGGATCTCACCCGCGAGCAGCGGCACCAGCCAGCGCGCCCGCTGTTCGGCTGTCCCGTATCGCCAGAGCACCTCCATGTTGCCGGTGTCCGGCGCCGAGCAGTTGAAGACCTCGGGCGCCAGCGGCGAGCGACCCATGAGTTCGCAAATCGGGGCGTACTCGAGATTCCCCAGACCCGCCCCGTGCTCCGGGTCCGGGAGGAACAGGTTCCACAGCCCGGCCTGTCGCGCCAGCGGCTTCAGTTCCTCGACGACCGGGAGCACCTCCCAGGGGCCCAGGCGCTCGGCCTCTTCGAAATGACGCTGTTCGTTCGGATAGATGTGCGCCGCCATGAAGGCCTGCACTCTGGCCTGTAACTCGCGGCTGCGGCCGGAGAACTCGAACATGTCGGCGTCCTGACAGCTGGGGTGCGCGCATGCTATCACGCCCCCGTTGGCCATCAGGGCGCGGCGTCGCGCAACGCATCGAGCACGCGGGTGACCACATCTTCCAGATCGGGAATCCAGCGCAGCACGATCACCAATTCATGCGTCTCGTCCACGTAGACGAAATTGCCGCCAAACCCGGCCGCCCAGTAGGCTGATTCCGGTGCCGCTGCCGCAGGTGATGCCAGCTGACCTCTCGGTTATGCCGCCCCTGAAAATGCGGGGTCTGAACCAGTTCACCCACGGGACCATGCAGATCGGCAATCAACCCATCGCCCGCAGCAGGGAGTGCGAGCAATAGAGCTATCATCGCAAGACCTGCCTGGCGCAGCACCGGCGGGCTGGGGGCCGGCGCCACAACTGTATCGGCTACCAGTGTACCGCCATGTTCACGGCGAACCGATTTTCAAGGCTGCTGACATCGTCACGGGTGCGGGCCTGTGACCAATCCCAGCGCATCGCCATAATGGGCGTGAGATCCGGCAACAGGCCACGCGCCCAGTTGGAAAAGTCGATCTCGAGCCCGAAGTGCTCGCGACGGTTACCGCGCTCGGGCGTAAACCACAGCGGGTCCGCGCCGCTGACCCAGATGGCGGATAGGGCCACATGCTGAAGCCGGCGTGTCACCGTGGTATCGCTGGTCCAGAATGCGTCGCGGCCTGGCGCCGTGCGCGCCCCCGCCTCGTGGTCCTGCCAGATCGGCGTCTGGCGAAGCGTCACGCGTGCCTCCGCCTTCCAGTGGCCCGCATCGATCGCATGACTCAAGCCGAATTCGTAGCTCGCGACGTTACCGGCGCCGTCAAGCGCCTCCCCCCAGAGGGGCGTGATCCTGGCGACCCGGACGCGACTGGCCTGCGAAGCACGTTCCCAAGCGTAGGCCAGCCCCCAGTTCTGTGCCGCCAGGCTGCCATAACGACTGTTGGCCGCCCGGACCGTGCAGTCGTTGCCGAACAGGCTCACTGAGTGGCGTCCTGCCCGTTCATGGCTGGCGACTGGCACGCGCAGCGTACCTCGCATGTTGCAGTCGAGTGCGGTCGCTGTCCCCAGAGCGATTCCGGTGTCGGACCAGTGCAGGTCGAGCTGTGCGAGCGACGAGGACCAGCGCAGCTCAGCGCGCTCGCGTTGACTCTGGGCAAACCCGGTCGTCGTCCAGTGGCGCTCGAGAGCTGTCGACAGTCCGATGGCCACCGGAGCACCTGCCAGTGGCGGCGAGCGCAGGGTCATCTGCTGGTCGATGCGCTGGTGGCCCAGCCCCTTTGGCGCTTCGGTCACGTCAGTGCCGATCTTCGAAAGAACATCTCCGGGCGCAAACGTGAAATTCGCCTGGTAGCGCAGCGGCTGGGCATCATCACCCACGTTGACATTGCCACGCAGCAACGCGTCAGCGGAGCCCGGCCGCGGCGCCGCGCCACCGAGCTGCAGATCCACAGCACCGAGCACCGCTGCGGGTGTCTCGGCCTGCAGATCAATGAATGCGTGGTCCAGCTGGTCTGCCGAGCGCGCACGGGGCTCAGGACCTGCACACCCGGCGATGGCCAATGCCAGTGGCACGAGCATCCAGGGACACCTTTCCCTGTTAGCGATCACGGTTTGAACCCATTCCCCTGACTGTCTCTGCTCGCTGACGCAGACTGCGCAACGTCGCCATTTGAACGCTCAGGCCACCGCGATGCCGTGCTCTACGTCACGCTGCATATAGGGCTTCACGCGTCACAGGGATAAGGTAAATTATGTGAAACAGAATGTAAATGGCTGTGTTTGCTTGGTTTGTTCGTCAATCGCCGTGCGACTTAATATTGGTCGGAGCGAGAGGATTCGAACCTCCGACCCCTTGCACCCCATGCAAGTGCGCTACCAGGCTGCGCCACGCTCCGACCGGAAAATCTTCAGCGAGGCCAAGGCCTCGCAAGAGCGGCATTGCACCGCTCGGGGGAATGATACGCGATGAGGGCGGGGCGTGAAACCGCTCTAGCGACGAAGCAAACGGGCAATTTCTTCGAGTTCGGTCCGCAACTGGCGAACGATCTGCTGGCTCTGGCTGACGTCGCTACGCGCTTCTTCGCCCTGCAGACGCTGCCGGGCACCACCAATCGTAAACCCCTCCTCGTACAGCAGGCTGCGAATCTGGCGGATCACCATGACATCCTGACGCTGGTAATAGCGACGGTTGCCCCGCCGCTTGACCGGCTTGAGCTGAGGAAATTCCTGCTCCCAGTACCTCAGCACATGCGGCTTCACGCCACACAGGTCGCTGACTTCACCGATGGTGAAATACCGCTTACCGGGGATCGGCGGGAGGTCGGAATTATTCCCGGGTTCCAGCATACGCCTCTACCCTGGCCTTGAGCTTCTGGCCCGGCCGAAAAGTCACCACCCGACGGGCGGTGATCGGGATTTCCTCACCGGTCTTGGGATTACGTCCCGGCCGTTGATTCTTGTCACGCAAGTCGAAGTTGCCAAAACCCGACAACTTGATCTGCTCACCGTTGGCCAGCGCGTTGCGCATATCCTCGAAAAACGCATCGACCAGCTCGCGAGCCTCGCGCTTGTTCAGCCCGAGCTCGTTGAACAGTGACTCTGCCATTTCGGCCTTCGTGAGTGCCATGTCTAGTCTCTTATTCTGGCGCCCAGCTCAGACCCGAGCCGATCGATCACCGAACCGACGACGCCTTCCACGTCAGCGTCAGTTAGCGTGCGCGATGGTGCCTGTAAAATCAAGCTCAAGGCTATGCTTTTTCGACCTTTATCGATGCGCTCGCCACGGTAAATGTCAAAGATCTCGACACTCTGCAACCAAGGTCCCGCCGCCAGGCGCACCTCGTCGAGGAGCCGATCTGCGTGGAGCTCTTCGTCGACCACCACGGCCAGGTCCCGATGGACAGCGGGATAACGGGAGACCCTGTGGTAGGCCGGGACCCGCGACCCGAGAGCGCCGGCCACGTCAACCGAGAACAGGAAAGTATCCCGAGGCAACTCCAATGCGTCAGCGAGGCGCGGATGCAACGCGCCGATATGGCCGGCCGTCTCTCCGTCGCGCAACACCACGGCACATTGCCCCGGATGCAGCGCCGCGTGCTCGCCGGGCACGAATGACCAGCGCTCCGCGCCGTTACCCAGCGTCAACAGGGCTTCCAGATCACCCTTGACATCGAAAAAATCGACTCGACGGTCGCTTGAATCCCAATGCAGCGGGCCTGCCGGCCCCAGGGCCAGACCGGCGATCACCTGGCATTCATTCACACTGTCGTTATCGCCTTGCTCGAATTGCGTACCCAGCTCGAACAGTCGGATCCGGGCCTGCTGCCGGCTAAGGTTGTCGCGTGCCACCGCCGCCAGTCCGGGCCAGGGCGAGCGACGCATGACATTCATCTGTGCGGCGATCGGGTTGGCCAGCCGGATGGGGACCACGCCAGGGAAAAACTGCGCCTGCACGCGTTCATCGATAAAACTGTAGGTGACAGCTTCCTGATAGCCACGATCGACCAGCAGCTGTCTCGCACGCTCCTCCGGTGTCCGTGACTCGGTGGACGTGCGGATGCCGAGCCTCGCCTGCTCGGCCAGCCTCGGAATGCGGTCGTAGCCGTAGATCCGGGCAACTTCCTCGATCAGGTCGACCTCGAGCTGGATGTCGTAGCGTTGGGACGGTGGGGTCACCGACCAGCCCTCATCCGTGGGCTCGGCTACAAGCCCCAGGCGGGTAAAGATTCGTGCGACTTCCCCGGCGTCGATTTTCGTGCCCAGCACAGCCTGCAAGCGATCCGCGCGCAACGCCACCGCCGGGCGCCGCGGCAGATGCTCCGGCGCTTCAACCATCTGAACCGGACCGGGTTCTCCGCCGCAGATCTCCAGTAGCAGCGTCGTCGCGCGCTCGATCGCCTGCTCCGGCAACGCGAAATCCACGCCTCGCTCGAAGCGGACGGAGGCATCGGTGTGCAGCCCCAACCGCCGAGCGCGTCCGGCGATCACCTCGGGGGCAAACCAGGCCGCCTCGAGAAATACGTCCGTCGTCGCCTCGTTCACCGCTGTGGACTCGCCGCCCATCACGCCGGCCAACCCGACCGGCGCATGCTCGTCAGCGATGACCAGCATATCGGGGGCGAGCGTCACTTCGCGCCCGTCCAGCAGCACCAGCGGTTCATCGCTGGTCGCAAACCGCACGGTGATACCGCCCGAGAGTCGCGACAGGTCATAGCCGTGCAGCGGTTGACCGAGCTCCAGCATGACGTAGTTGGTGACGTCCACCACGGGATGGATCGCGCGGATACCGGCGCGACGAAGCCGCTCGACCAGCCAGGTGGGCGAGCGTCTGCCCGGCTCGATATGACGGATGATCCGGCCCGCGAACCGCGCACAGGCGGCTGGCGCCACGAGGCTGACCGGGAACACCGACTCGTGCCTCGGCGCCACGCCGGCGAACACCGGCCCGGTCAAGGCACTGTCGTTCAGCGCGGCGAGCTCGCGAGCCACACCCCGCACACTGAAGCAGTCTCCGCGATTCGGGGTCAGATCGACGTCGATCACGGTATCGTCCAGACCGAGCCAGTCGCCCAGGTCGCGGCCCACGGGGGCCTCCGCCGGGAGTTCCAGAATGCCTGCGGTATCGTCGTCGAGCCCGAGCTCGGCGGCGGAGCAGAGCATGCCCTCCGAGGCAACCCCTCGCAGCTTGGCCTTGCGGATACGCATCCCGCCCGGCAATTCGCCGCCAACGGTCGCCAGCGCCGAGACCATGCCCGCACGGGCGTTGGGTGCGCCGCACACCACCTGACGAAAGACCCCGTCACCCAGGTCGACCTGAGCGACCCTGAGCTTGTCGGCGTCAGGATGGGGCGCGAGTTCCGCGATCCGAGCCACCACCACGCCCTTGAATTCCGGTGCCAGCGCCGTGACCGCATCGACCTCCAGCCCGGCCATGGTCAGCTGCTCGGCCAGCGCGTCCCCGCCATGCGACAGGTTCACCCAGTCGGCCAGCCAGGATTGAGAAATCTTCACTGGCCCAGTCCTCAGGCGAACTGACGGAGGAAGCGGAGATCGTTCTCGAAGAACATCCGCAGATCATCGACGCCATAGCGCAGCATCGCCAGCCGCTCGACCCCCATGCCGAAGGCATAGCCGGTGAACTCCTCCGGATCGACGCCGGCGTTACGCAGTACATTGGGATGCACCATGCCGCAACCGAGGATCTCCAGCCATCGGCCGGACTCCGAGAGGACGTCGACCTCGGCGGAAGGTTCGGTAAACGGGAAATACGACGGACGAAAACGCAGCTCCACCTCACGCTCGAAAAAACTCGCAACGAACCCGTAGAGCACGTCCTTCAGGTTCGCGAAACTGATCCCGCGGTCGACCACCAGGCCTTCGACCTGATGAAACATCGGCGTATGCGTCTGATCAGAATCGCAGCGGTATACCCGCCCCGGCGCGATCAAGCGGATGGGGGCGCCACTGGCAAGCATGGCGCGGATCTGTACCGGCGACGTGTGGGTGCGCAGCAAACGACCATCAGGGAAATAGAAGGTGTCGTGCATGGCCCTCGCCGGATGATTATCCGGGATGTTCAGCGCGGTGAAGTTATGGAAATCGTCCTCGATTTCCGGGCCTCGCCGGACCTCGAAGCCTGCGTAGCGAAACAACGTCTCCACCCGCTGCAGGGTGCGGGTCACCGGATGCAGCCCCCCGGGGCGCTGCCCCCGCCCGGGCAGAGTCACATCCACCGTATCGGCAGCCAGCGCGGCTTCAAGGGCCTGGGCCTCCAGCTGCTCTTTACGCAGTTCCAGTGCCGCCGCGAGCTGCTGTTTGACCTCGTTGATGCGCTGCCCTGCCGCGCGCCGGTCTTCCGGCGGCAGCTGCCCGAGCTGCTTCAGTTGGGAGGTGAGAGCCCCCTTCTTGCCAACATAGCGAACGCGAACCTCGTCGAGTACCGCGAGGCTCGCGCTGCCATTGACCTCATCACGGGCCTGAGCGAGCAGCTGGGCAAGCGTATCCACTGGCTGAGGCTGCCGCGCCGAAACCGCGGCGTCAGGCCGCGGGCGTCAGCGCCTGCTTGGCCTGCTCGGCGAGTACACCGAACGCCTCGATGTCGTGAACGGCAAGATCCGCCAGCACCTTGCGATCGACGTCCACACCTGCCGTGTTGAGTCCCGCAATGAACCGGCTGTAGCTCAGCCCGTACATGCGCGCGGCGGCATTGATCCGGGTGATCCAGAGTGCACGGAAATGCCGCTTCTTCTGTCGACGATCACGGTAGGCGTACTGGCCCGCCTTGATGACGGCCTGTTTGGCCGTGCGGAAATTTTTGCGCCGGGCGCCGTAATAACCCTTGGCTTTGCCCAGAATTTTCTTGTGACGGGCCTTGGCCGTCACGCCACGTTTGACTCGTGCCATGGTTCCTGACCTCCGTTAACTGTAGGGCAGCATGCGCCGGATCGACTTCACGTCGCTCTCCGCCACCTGCTCCATGGAGCGCAGCTGCCGCTTACGCTTCGGGGATTTTTTGGTCAGGATATGATTGAGGTGGGACTGGCCGCGTTTGAAGCCCCCCTTCCCCGTCCTGCGGAACCGCTTGGCGGCCCCACGATTGCTTTTCAGCTTGGGCATGTCTCGACTCTCCGTTTTCTGGCCTGCCCCATACGCCGCGGTGGCGCTGGATCCAGGCGGCCGGGGCACGACGCCGGCGGCACTTGTGTTTTGCAGGTCGTGGTTCAGCGCTTTTTGGGCGACATCACCATCACCATCTGGCGGCCCTCCAACTGAGGCCGCTGTTCTACCGTCGCAAGCTCCTCGAGATCCTTCTCGACGCGTTGCAACAACTGCAGGCCCAATTCCTGGTGGGCCATTTCTCGGCCGCGGAACCGCAGGGTCACCTTGGCCTTGTCTCCACCCGTAAGGAAGCGGACCAGGTTTCTCAGCTTGACCTGATAGTCACCCTCGTCTGTTCCCGGACGAAATTTCACTTCCTTGACCTGGATCTGCTTGGTCTTCTTGCGTGCCGTCGACGCCTTCTTGTTCAGTTCGAACACGAACTTGCCGAAGTCCATGACCCGACAGACCGGTGGCTCCGCCTGAGGCGCCACCTCGACCAGATCGAGGCCGGCCTCGCGGGCGAGATCCATCGCCTGGATGGTCGGCATGATGCCTATCTGCTCTCCTTCGGCACCAATCACCCGAACCCTCGGGGCGGAAATCTCATCGTTCCGCCTCGCACGCTTTGACTGCGAAATAAGTCGTTCCTCCAAACAGATTGCCGGCCGCAGCCGGAGTATCGCAGGCTGTGGGCCGGAGACCACGACAGCCCGCCCAGCGCCTCGCGTAAACCCTAAATTCTACGCGCTGCGCTGGCCCCACTCAAGAGAGCGCGTCCGAATCTCCGTCCCCAGACGCGGGCGCGCCGCAAACGACTCGGGGCCGGACGCGAACGCCCGGCCCCGCAACTCATTGAAATTGGTAGGCGCGAGTGGGATCGAACCACCGACCACCACCATGTCAAGGTGGTGCTCTACCACTGAGCTACGCGCCTGAAGAGCCGCAAAGAGTACTAAACCTTCTCGTCACAGCGCAAGCCATATTGCGCCCGCGGCGACCCTTCGCGGTGCGGCCCCCGGGCACCCCGATTGGCGGCTCAGCTGGCCAGCTCTTCGGGCAGGCCCAGGCCCGCGCTGCGGATGCGGTGGATTTCGTCGCGAACGCGGGCCGCATCTTCGAATTCGAGATCCCGGGCGTGCTGGTACATCTGCTTTTCCAGCTTGCGGATCCGTTGCATGAGCTGCTCGGGAGACATCTGGGCATACAGGGCATCCTCCTGGCGCCTGGCGCCGGCCGGGACGCGTCCGCGCTGATTGTCGCCGTGCGCCTGCATCACGTCTGCGACCGCCTTGCGAATCGACTGCGGCGTGATGCCGTGCGCGGCGTTGAAGGCCTCCTGCTTCGCCCGCCGGCGATCGGTCTCCTCGATCGCCCGGCGCATCGAATCGGTCAGCTTGTCGGCGTAGAGAATCGCCTTGCCCCGGACATTGCGTGCGGCACGCCCGATAGTCTGAATCAGTGAACCCTCCGAGCGCAGGAAACCCTCCTTGTCAGCGTCGAAAATGGCCACCAGCGAGACCTCGGGCATGTCGAGGCCCTCGCGCAGCAGGTTGATACCCACCAGCACATCGAACTCTCCCAGCCGCAGATCACGGATGATCTCGCTGCGCTCGACCGTGTCGATATCGGAGTGCAGATAGCGCACCCGGACATCGTGTTCGTGCAGATAATCGGTCAGATCCTCGGCCATGCGCTTGGTCAGGGTGGTGATCAGCACCCGCTCCCCGGCCGCCACCCGCAGGCTGATCTCGGAGAGCACATCGTCCACCTGCGTGCCCGCGGGCCGGATTTCCACCTCAGGATCGAGCAATCCGGTCGGACGGACCACCTGTTCGACCACCTTGCCGGACATTTCGTACTCGTACGCCCGCGGAGTCGCGGAGACGAACACGGCCTGCGGCGCCATGGCGGAATACTCATCGAATCTCAGCGGACGGTTGTCGAGCGCCGAGGGAAGCCGGAAACCATATTCGACCAGTGTCTCCTTCCGGCTCCGATCGCCCCGATACATTCCGCCCAACTGCGGAATCGTCACGTGGCTTTCATCGACGAACAGCAGCGCGTCGGTGGGCAGATAGTCGAACAGGCAGGGCGGCGGTTCGCCTGCCGCCCTGCCTGACAGATACCGCGAGTAATTCTCGATGCCGTTGCAGTACCCCAGCTCCCTGATCATTTCGAGGTCGAACTGAGTCCGCTGTTCGAGCCGCTGGGCCTCCAGCAGCCGGCCGTTGTCGCGCAATTGCGTGAGCCGCTCACCCAGCTCCAGCTTGATCTCGTCAATCGCAGCCAGCAGCCGCTCGCGTGGCGTGACGTAATGGGTCTTGGGATAAATCGTCAGACGGGGCACCCGGCGCAGCACCTCGCCGGTGAGCGGATCGAAATACGCCAGCGACTCCACCTCATCGTCAAACAGTTCGATGCGCACGGCCTCGCGCTCGTTCTCTGCGGGAAAAACATCAATGATCTCGCCGCGAACGCGGTAAGTGCCCTGGCGCAGATCGACCTCGTTGCGCTTGTACTGGAGTTCGGCGAGACGGCGCAGGATCGCCCGCTGGTTGACGCGCTCGCCCCGCGACAGATGCAGCACCATCGCGAAGTAGGCCTCGGGGTCGCCGAGGCCATAAATGCAGGATACCGTCGCGACCAGGATGGTGTCGCGGCGCTCCAGCAGGGCCTTGGTCGCCGACAAGCGCATCTGCTCGATGTGGTCATTGATCGAGGCGTCTTTCTCGATGAAGGTGTCGCTCGAGGGGACGTAGGCTTCCGGCTGGTAGTAATCGTAGTAAGAGACGAAATATTCGACGGCGTTACCCGGGAAAAACTCCCGCATCTCACCGTAGAGCTGGGCGGCCAGGGTCTTGTTCGGCGCCAGGATCAGCGTGGGCCGCTGCAGCGTGGCGATGATGTTGGCCATCGTGAAGGTCTTGCCGGAACCGGTCACCCCGAGCAGCGTCTGTGCGGCAAGACCGTCGCGGAGACCTTCCACCAGGGCGGCGATCGCTGCCGGCTGATCCCCGGCAGGCTGGTATCCGGAGACGAGTTTGAAGGTGTCGGTCATGGGCATTCCGTCAGCAAGCCGATGGATCGCGCGACGGCGATCCCCTAAACTGTTCTGGCCTTTCCGGCACTCGAAAGTCACCGTAGGACCCGATGTGAGTCTACAAGTTTCCGCTCGCGTGCAGCGAGTCAAGCCTTCCCCAACCATGGCCGTGACGCAGATGGCCGCCGAACTCAAGGCCTCCGGCCAGGACGTGATCGGCTTAGGCGCCGGCGAACCCGATTTCGACACGCCCACGCACATCTGCGAGGCGGCGATTGCCGCGATCCGCGCCGGTGACACCCGGTACACCGCCGTGGACGGCACAGTCACCCTGAAAGACGCCATCATCGCCAAGTTCAAGCGTGATAACCAACTGGCTTACGGCAGAGACGAGATTCTGGTTTCTTCCGGGGCGAAGCAGACCTGCTTCAACCTGGCTGCCGCTGTGTTGAACCCAGGCGATGAGGCGGTGATCCCGGCGCCCTACTGGGTGTCCTACCCCGACATGGTCCTGCTGGCCGACGGCGAGCCGGTCATCATCCCCACCGGCCCCGAGACAGGCTACAAGCTCACCCCGCAGCAGCTTGAAGCGGGACTGACCGCGCGCACGCGGCTCATGTTCCTCAACAGTCCGAGCAACCCCACCGGGGCGGCCTATACCCGCGCTGAGCTGCAGGCCTTGGGCGAGGTACTGGCCGCCTACCCGGATGTGGTGATCGGCACCGACGACATGTATGAGCATATCTATTGGGCGGAGGAGCCGTTCTGCAGCCTGGCCACCGCCTGCCCTGGGCTCCATGAGCGTACCGTCACCATCAACGGCGTCTCCAAAGCCTACGCAATGACGGGCTGGCGAATCGGCTATTGCGGCGGGCCGAAGCCGATTATCGCAGCCATGCGAAAAATCCAGAGTCAGAGCACGTCCAACCCGACGAGCATCTCGCAGGCCGCCTCGGTGGCCGCGCTTGAGGGTGATCAGGCCTGTGTGGCGGAAATGGTTGAAGCGTTCAAGGCTCGCCATGACTACATCGTGGCGGCGCTGAACCGGATTCCAGGCATGCGCTGCCTCGAAGGCGCAGGCACGTTCTATGCTTTCCCGGACTGCCGCGAACTCATCGAACAACGCGGCTTCGCGGACGACACCGCACTCGCCGAGTGTCTGCTCAAGGAGGCGGGTGTCGCGGCGGTGCCAGGCAGCGCCTTCGGCGCGCCCGGGCATATCCGGCTATCGTTCGCCTGTTCGCTCGAGACGCTGGAAGACGCAGCGGGTCGCATGCACCGCGTACTCGCTCACTGAGGGCCGGTCCGCCGTGCTGATCCGCCGACCGTTACCTTGACCCAGCCGGCAGCTTACTCCAAAATGCGCGGCCTTGATTGAGGGCCTGCGGCCTCATTCTTCCCCGGTAGCTCAGTGGTAGAGCGGTCGACTGTTAATCGATTGGTCGCTGGTTCGAATCCGGCCCGGGGAGCCACTTGAAAAGACAACCGGCTCGAGCACCAACGCTCAGCCGGTTTTTTTTGCGTGTCAGCTGGACGACGCACCGCGCCCGACCAACTCACGCAGGTAGCTGGCGAACTCCGGGCCGAGCGAGGGATGCTGCAGGCCCAGTTCGACCGTCGCCTTGAGGTAACCGAGCTTGCTGCCACAGTCATATCGGATCCCCTGGAAGGGATATGCCGCGACCGGATGACTCTCGAGCAGATCGGCGATGGCATCGGTGAGCTGAATTTCACCACCGGCACCCCGGCCCGTGTGCTCCAACCGGTCGAAGATCTCCGGCGGCAACAGGTAGCGACCCACCACGGCCAGGTTGGAGGGCGCGTTCTCAGGTTTCGGCTTCTCGACGATTTGCCGAATGAGATGGTGTCCCTCGCCAGTGGTCTCGACCGCGACGATCCCGTAACTCGCGCTATGTTCGACGGGAATGGTCTCGACCCCCAGCACACCACAGCCATGGGCCTCGTATTGTCTGCGCATTTGCAGCAGTACCGGCTCATCTGCGTCGATGAGGTCATCGGCAAGGTGTACGAAGAACGGCTCCTTACCGACTACCGCGCGAGCACACAGCACCGCGTGTCCCAGACCTAGGGGCTCGCCCTGCCGAATGTAGATACAGGTCACCGAAGACGGAACGATATCGCGCACGATCTTCAGAAGCTCGTCCTTGCCCGCCGCGGCAAGTGCGGCCTCGAGTCCCGCGTCGGTATCGAAATGGTCTTCGATCGCACGCTTGGAACTCCCCGTCACGAACACCAGGCGCGTGGCGCCCGCGCGAATGGCCTCCTCGACCGCATACTGAATCAGCGGCTTGTCGACCACCGGCAGCATTTCCTTGGGGCTCGCCTTGGTGGCGGGAAGAAATCGGGTGCCGCGACCGGCAACGGGAAACACGGCGGTGGTGATCGGGGCAGGCAAGGCAACTCTCCATCAAGACCTGAACAAACCTTGATGATACCCGAGCACCCAGGGGACCGCCGTACCGAAAGGTTCACGGAACCCGAGCCCCGAAGGCTGGCGGCTCGACTGCGGCCAGCCTTCGGGGCCGGGAGTTACTCCTCGTCGCTCAGGCGGATGTCTGCGCGGTTCATGTCGAGCACTCGAGGTCCGATGCCACTGACCTCCAGCAGATCGTCGATGGTCTCGAACGGCCCGTGGGTTTCACGATACTCGACGATCGCCTGCGCCCGGACCATGCCGATGCCACTGAGCTCTGCGGCAATGGTCTCGGCATCTGCCGTGTTGACGTTTACGGGCCCGGCCAGGGCGACCCCCCCAAGCACCAGCGCCACGCTGGCGATAAAAACACGGATGATCTGGTTCATGCTCCACTCCTTGCGATATACGCCATCGCCGGCCCTCTGCCGGCAAACATCAGGCTAGGCGCAGACCATCGGCTGCGCGAGTGGGCATTCTGGGCAATCGGCGCGAAATGACCGGCCGCTCGACCCACACCGTTGGCCTCACTGGCGTGGGGACGTCTCCAGCACGGTGTCCAGCGGTAACGTGGCAGCCGCCCGGGTGGTGTCCCAGCTGCGACAGCCCGGGCACTGCCAACTCATCCGCTGACTGCGGTGTCCGCAGCTGCCGCATTGGTAACGCGGGCCACGATGCACCAGTCTGCGCAGTCCGCCAGACATGCGCTCGAGCAACTGACGGCGCGCCTCGCCGCTGGCCTGCGCCAGCGCAGGCGCATCCACCAGGCTGGCCAGGGTATCGTCGCCGGTCAGCAGCCCGATCAGCGCCTCCTCCAGCACGGGCGGATCGAGCAGATCGCAGGTGATCGCAGCATAGGCCACGCCCGGTGCCTCCCGGGTCGTTAGCAGCGGTCGCAACAAGGCATCCAGCCCGGCAAGATCCTCTCGCCGGGAAGCCAAACGGTGCAGGTCCGGCAGGACCTCGGGCAGCAGCGCGGGAGAACCTCGGACAACTTCCGACAGCAGCCGCCAGGCCAGCGCGCTGTCACCCTCATGTTCGGCGAGCCGCGCCCGCAGGATCGCCCCGCGAGGCAGGGCCCGCCTGGCGCGCTGCGCCTTTTTCAGCCAGCCTCGTGCGACCCGTGATTCGCCATTGCCCAGCGCGCGCTCAGCCAGCTCACAATAATAGTGCGCCACCGGGACATCCTGGCGTTCGCCCGACACTTTCTCCAACTCATGTCGCACGATGATGGCCTGCTCCCACTCACCGAGGCTCTCGAGAATACCGACCAGCCGCCCCAACGCCGGCTCCGGGTCCTCTGCCTGCTCGGCGACCTGCCGGAACAGACTCTCCGCTCGATCCATGAGCCCGGCCCGCAGGTAGTCCTCCCCGAGCGCGAACAGCGCCGTGTGTCGCTGCACGCTGGAGAGGTCGGGCCGGGCAAGAATGTTCTGATGAATGCGGATCGCGCGATCGAGCTCCCCGCGGCGTCGGAACAGGCTCCCCAGCGCGAAGTGGGTATCCAGCGCTTCATCATCCGTGGCAATCATGCGCACGAACATCTCCAGCGCCTTGTCGGTCTCGTCATCCAGCAGCAGGTTCAGCCCGCGGAGATACCCCTGGCTCAGCGGTGGCTCGTCTTCCTGACTATCGCGGTCCCGCCGGTCCAGAAACCGCGCATAGGCCCACCCTGCGGCAGCCGCCACCATGAACAGCGCGAATAAGAGAAACGTTGATTCAGTGGGCATCTTGCATGGGCAGGCTGCGCAGGCTGCTGATCTCGGCCTCCGAGGCCGCAAGCTTGCGGCGCAGCCGGCGCCGCTGGTGTGTCACGCGCAGCAGGGCGAAGCTGCAGCACACCAGACCGAATGCCCAGCCCAGGGCAAAGGTGACGATGAACGCCACCGAGATGCGAGCATCCACCAGTTCGAACGCACCGAGATCCAGCGTGACAACGCCGGGGTTCTGCGCCGCGAACACGGCCGCGGCCAGTGCGACGACCACGACCAGGATGATGGTCAACAGCGTACGGATCATGCAGACGTCTCCTGGCAGACCCACTTCAGGGGTCAGAGTGCCCGAGACTGCATTGTAAAGGAAGGCGGCTTGGCGATCAGTCCTTGATCGACAGGTGCTTGCCGGCGTTGACGCGTTCCCGAAGATCCTTGCCCGGCTTGAAATGGGGCACATGCTTTCCCGAGAGCGCCACGGCCTCGCCAGTCTTCGGATTCCGGCCCATACGGGGCGGGCGGAAATGCAGGGAGAAGCTGCCAAAGCCACGTATCTCGATCCGCTCGCCATTGGCCAACGCATCGCTCATCAGCTCGAGCAGGTGTTTGACCGCCAACTCCACATCTTTGGCCGGCAGGTGGGCCTGCTTGCGGGCGATCAGTTCAATCAGCTCGGATTTTGTCATCGGGTCCCCACCCTGCCAATCGGAATCCGGCCCGCGACGTATCGCGGGCCGGTCCGGTATTCACCCCTGGCCGTCTCAATCGTTGTCGCGGTTGGAGATCTGCTCACGCAACAGGTCACCCAGACTCGTCCCACTGCTGCTGCTGCCCGCGTCGGACTTGTAGTTCTGCATGACCTCAGCCTCTTCATGGGCCTCTTTCGCCTTGATCGACAAGGAGACCATCCGGCTCTTGCGATCGACCCCCGTGAATTTGGCGTCGATCTCGTCGCCCACCTTGAGCACGGTCCGCGCATCTTCGACGCGATCACGCGAGAGCTCCGAGGCTCGCAACTGACCCTGGAGACCACCCGGCAGGTCCAGGATGGCGCCGCGAGCGTCCACCTCGGTCACCACGCCCCGGATGACAGAGCCCTTGGGATGCTCAGCCAGGAACCCGGACATCGGATCGCGATCCATCTGCTTCATCCCAAGCGAGATGCGTTCGCGTTCCGGATCGATGGCCAGCACCATGGCTTCCACATCGTCGCCCTTCTGGAAGTTGCGAACCGCCTCTTCGCCGGCGATGTCCCAGGAGATATCGGAGAGGTGAACGAGGCCATCGATGCCCCCGTCGAGCCCGATGAAAATACCGAAGTCGGTGATCGACTTGATCTGGCCGGACACCCGGTCGCCCTTGTTGAAGTTCGCTGCGAATTCCGACCAAGGGTTGGCCTGGCACTGCTTGATGCCAAGCGAGATCCGGCGACGGTCCTCGTCGATATCCAGCACCATCACTTCGACTTCGTCACCCACCTGGACGACTTTGTACGGGTTGACGTTCTTGTTCGTCCAGTCCATCTCCGAGACGTGCACGAGACCTTCCACGCCTTCTTCGATCTCGACGAAGCAGCCGTAGTCGGCGATATTCGTGACCTTACCGAAGATGCGGCTGTTGGCCGGATACCGCCGACCAAGATCTTCCCAGGGATCCGAGCCGAGCTGCTTGATACCGAGGGACACCCGGGTACGCTCGCGATCGAATTTCAGCACCTTGACCTGGATCTCGTCGCCGACGTTCACGACCTCCGAGGGGTGCTTGACCCGCTTCCAGGCCATGTCCGTGATGTGCAGCAGACCATCGATGCCACCCAGATCGACGAACGCACCGTAGTCTGTCAGGTTCTTGACGATACCGGCGAGCACCGCGCCTTCCTGGAGGTTCTCCAGCAGCTGCTCGCGCTCGGCACTGTACTCTTCCTCCACCACCGCGCGGCGTGACACCACGACGTTATTGCGGCGCTGATCGAGCTTGATGACCTTGAACTCGAGCGGCTTGCCCTCGAGGTAGGTGGGATCACGCACCGGGCGGACGTCCACCAGCGATCCGGGCAGAAAGGCCCGAACGTGTTCGATCTCGACCGTGAAACCGCCCTTGACCCGCCCGTTGATGATGCCGGAGATGACTTCGTCGTTCTCGAAGGCTTTCTCCAGTACTGTCCAGGTGCGGGCACGCTTGGCTTTTTCTCGCGACAAGCGGGTCTCGCCAAACCCGTCCTCGACGGCATCCAGCGCCACTTCGACGGTGTCGCCCACCGCGACCTCCATCTCGCCGGTCTCGGTCTTGAACTGGTTGGCCGGGATGACGGCCTCGGATTTCAGCCCGGCATTGATGATGACGACATCATCGTTGACCTCGACCACGTAGCCCATGAGGATGGCGCCGGGCTTGATCTGCTGACTGGCAAGGCTCTGCTCAAAGAGTTCTGCAAAACTTTCTGACATGGATTAGACACTCCCGCCCGTTGGGGCGGTCCTGGGTTGCACGCCAACGTTCCATCGCCGGCGGGTGTGAATGAAACACGCTGGCATCCTGCCGGCGTGGCGTTCGCTCCGAAAAACCTTATCGGGTATGACCCTTCCTCAGGCCTGACCCACCGGCGGAACATCGATCCGCTCGCCCAGCCAATCGACAATGCGATCAACCACTTGCGGGATGCTCATGACCGTGGAGTCCAACACTTTGGCATCGTCCGCGGGGACCAGGGGCGCCACCGCCCGTTGGGCATCGCGGGCGTCGCGCTCGGCGATGTCCCGGGAAAGGGCGGCAAGGCTAACATCAATTCCCTTTTCCTTCAACTGCTTATGCCGACGCCGAGCCCGCTCTTCGGGCGTGGCTGTCAGGAACACCTTCAGCGTCGCATCCGTGAAGATCCGCGTCCCCATATCCCGGCCATCCGCAACCAGCCCGGGAGGACGCACGAAATCGCGCTGCAACTGCACCAGCGCGTCGCGGACCTCAGGGAAGCGGGCCAGCCGGGAGGCCGCGTCACCGGCGCGCTCCGTGCGCACTTCATCGGTCACGAGCTCGCCGTCGAGTTCGATGCGCTCACCACCGGCCTCATCGCTGACAAACCTGACGCGCACCTCGCCAGCAAGACGTGCCAGCCCATCGATATCCTCAAGCGACACCCGGCTGCGCAGCGCGGCGATCGCCAGCACCCGATAGAGCGCACCGCTATCGAGCAGATGCCATCCCAGCCGCCGTGCCAGCAGTCGGCTGATCGTGCCCTTACCGGCACCGCTAGGTCCATCGATGGCCAGCACGGGTGCGGCCTGCAGGTTGTTGGGAGTCATGAACCGCTGACCTCGAGGTCCAGTCCGGTGGCTCGCGCCAAGCCGGGAAAGCCGGGAAAAGACGTGGCGACGTTGTCGGTGTCATGAATCGTGACCGGGCCATCAGCGACCAGTGCCGCCATCGCAAAGGCCATCGCTATCCGATGATCGCCATGGCTGTTCACCACACCCCCGTGCAGGCGCCGGCGCCCGTGGATGACGGCACCGTCGGACAACTCCTCGACTTCCCCGCCAAGCGCCTGCAACCCTGCCACCATGGCCGCGATCCGGTCGCTTTCCTTGTGCCGCAACTCCCCGGCACCCGTTACGCGGGTCTCGCCGTCGGCCGCCGCCGCCGCGATGAACAGCGCCGGAAACTCGTCGATGGCCAGTGGCACCACCGCCGGTGGAATCTCGATGCCCTTGAGGACGGATCGCCGGACGTGCAGATCACCCACAGGCTCGCGCCCCTCCATGCGACGATTGCTGACCGTAATGTCACCCCCCATCGCCTCCAGCACGCCGATCACCCCAAGGCGGGTGGGATTCAGCCCCACCCCTTCGATGACCAGCTCATCCTCGGCGGCCAGGCAGCCACCGACCAGGAAAAACGCCGCCGAGGACAGATCGCCCGGCACCCGCATATCCATGGCCTCGGGCCCGGCCCCTGGCGTGAGATGAATGACGCCATCGTCCTCGACGACCAGATCGACCCCCATGGACATCAGCATGCGTTCGGTGTGATCACGCGATGCGCCGGAACCGCGAACTGTGGTCACGCCCTCGGCGTACAGCCCGGCCAGCAGCACGGCGGACTTGACCTGGGCACTGGCGACCGGGAGCGTGTAGTCGATACCCCTGAGCGCCTGGCCGCCGCTGATCTTCAGAGGTGGGCAACCGTCGCGGGTCGTCACCCGGGCGCCCATGGCATTGAGCGGCTCGGCCACCCGACTCATCGGCCGGCGCATCAGTGACGCGTCTCCGCGCAACTCGCTGTCGAACCGCTGCCCTGCCAGCACGCCGGCGAGCAACCGGATGGCGGTGCCCGAATTGCCAAGATCGCAAGGCGTCGGCGCAGGCTGCAGGCCATGCAGCCCCACACCATGCACTACCACCCTGTCCTCGTCGCGCTCGATCCGCACCCCCATCGCCCGCAGGGCCGCCATGGTGGCGAGACAATCCTCGCTGGCCAGGAAACCCTCGACTTCGCTGCGCCCCGTCGCAATCGCCCCGAGCAGCAACGCCCGATGCGATATCGACTTGTCGCCCGGCACGGCCAGACGACCGCGCAGGGTGCCGCCAGGCTTGACCTGGTATGCCTCACTCACGCTGCACTCTCCTCGTTCAGGTCTGGCTGCAGAAAGGCCGAAGCCGGCGATCATCACAGCTCATGGCCGACAGCCTCACAGCACCGCGCACGGGTACGAGCCGAGAATTCTGAACAATGTCGCATGCTCCCGGATCTCTTCCAACGCGCGCGCAACCCCCGGCTGCTCCGCATGGCCCTCGATGTCGACGAAAAACACGTAGTCCCACTTGCGTCGGCGCGAGGGCCGCGACTCGATCCGGGTCATGCTGATGCCCTCTCGCGCCAGCGGCTCGAGCAGACGGAAGAGCACACCGGGGCCCTCGGTCCCTCCGGTCGACAGCAGCAGGGAGGTCTTGTCCTGACCACTCGCCGGGAACATTTTGCGCCCGATCGCCAGAAAGCGGGTGGTGTTGTCGGCCTTATCCTCGATATCGCGGGCCAGCAGGTGCAGACCGTAAACCTCGGCTGCCGACTCCCCGGCGATCGCCGCCGTCCCGGCCTCGTCACGGGCACGCCGGGCGGCCTCGGCGTTCGACGCCACCGGAATCCGCTCGACCTCCGGCAGAAATTCGGCCAGCCAGCCCCGGCACTGCGCCAGCGACTGGGGATGCGAACACAGCCGCTCGATCCCGCCGAGATCCTGCATGCGGCCCATCAGGTGCTGGCGGATCCGCAGCTCAATCTCGCCGCAGACATAGAGCGGGGAGGTCAGGAACATGTCCAGCGTGTGGCTGACGGTGCCTTCGGTGGAGTTTTCCACCGGCACGACGCCAAAATCCGCCACCCCGGCGGCGACTTCGTGGAACACCTCGTCGATGGATGCCATCGGCAGGGTGCGTACCGAATGACCGAAGTGCTTCAGCACGGCCTGTTGGGTGAAGGTGCCTTCCGGCCCGAGGAAGGCGATCTTCAAAGGCTCCTGCTGGGCGAGGCACGCCGACATGATCTCGCGAAAAAGCCGCACCATCTCCTCGGCCCGGAGTGGCCCGTCGTGGCGCTCGAGCACCGTGCGCAGGATCTGCGCCTCGCGTTCCGGCCGATAGAATTCAACCGTCCTGGCGCCCTCACCCGCCTTCGAGCGCCCGACCTCCTGCGCCAACCGCGCCCGCTCGCTGATCAGCCGCTGCAGATCGGCGTCGATGGCATTGATCCGCTCGCGCAACTGCGCGAGAGGTTCGGCGGCGTCGCTCTGCTTGCTCATAGTGATCGTCTCCTGGTGCTCGCGCCGTTCAGCCATGCGTGCGTTCGAACTCCCGCATGAACGCGACCAGCGCGTCGACACCGTCCATCGGCATCGCGTTGTAGAGGCTCGCCCGCATGCCACCCACCGACCGGTGACCCGCGAGATTGAGCAGCCCCTCCGCCTCGGCCTCCTGCAGGAACAGGGCGTCGAGTTCCGGCCGGGCCAGCGTGAACGGCACGTTCATCCACGAGCGACAGTCTTCATCCACCGGGTTGGCGTAGAACGCCGAGCTGTCGATGGCGTTATACAGCCTGGCGGCCTTGCGATAGTTCCTGCCGGCCATGGCGGCCAGTCCCCCCTCCGCCAGCAGCCACTCGAACACCAGACCCGCCAGATACCAGGCGAAGGTCGGTGGCGTGTTCAGCATGGAGCCGGCCGCGGCCTGCCGGGCGTAACTGAGCATCGGCGGGAGCGTCTCGTCATCCCCCCCGAGCAGATCGTCACGCACGATCACCAGCGTAAGTCCGGCTGGCCCGATGTTTTTCTGGGCGCCGGCGTAGATCAGCCCGAAACGATCGACCGCCAGCGGCCGCGACAGCAGGGTCGACGACATGTCGGCGACCAGCGGCACAGCGCCGGTATCGGGGATGTAATGAAACTCCACGCCACCGATGGTTTCGTTGGGCGTGTAATGCAGATAGGCCGCGGCGTCGCTGCGCTGCCATGCGCTCGGCGGCGGGATGTCCCGATAGCGTGCACCGGCGTCAGCCACCACGGCGACATCCCAGCCCCGGCGGGCCTCGGCAATGGCCTTGTGCGACCAGGCGCCGGTATTGACATACTCGACCCGCTGGCCGGGCTTTGCGAGGTTCATCGGCACCATCGAAAACTGCAGCGTCGCCCCCCCCTGCAGGAACAGCACCCGGTAGTGTTCCGGGATACCCAGCAGGCCGCGCAAATCCGCCTCGGCCTTCTCGGCCGCCGCCACAAAGGACTGGCCGCGATGGCTGACCTCCATCACCGACATGCCGGACCCCTGCCAGTCGCAGAGTTCATCGCGGGCGCGGGCCAGCACCTCGGCAGGCAAGGCCGCCGGACCGGCGCTGAAGTTGTACACGCGGCTCATGCGTCGGCGTCGGTGTCGGTCTCGCCCTCGATCCGCTCCATGCCGACCAGGCGGTCGTCATCGGCGATCCGGATCAGCCGCACCCCCTGGGTATTGCGCCCCAGCACGGAGATATCCCGCACCGGCGTGCGCACCAGGGTGCCATTGCTACTGATCAGCATGACTTCGTCGTCATCACTGATCTGCAAGGCCCGGACCAGCGGACCATTGCGTTCGCTCGTCTGGATGGCGATCACGCCCTGTCCGCCCCGGCCGCGCAACGGGAAGTCATCGGCGGGGGTGCGTTTGCCGAAACCGCGCTCGGTCGCCGTGAGAATATGCCCCTGGTCGAGAATGATCAGTGCGATGACTTCCTCGTCATCGGCAATGCGCATCCCGCGCACGCCAGCCGCGGTGCGGCCCATTGCGCGCACGTCATCTTCCTTGAAGCGGATCCCCTTGCCGGAACTGGCGCACAGCAGCACGTCACGTTCACCGTTGGTGATCGCGACGTCGACGAGGTAGTCGTCATCGCGCAGGTCGACGGCGATGATGCCGCTGGTGCGGGGCCGCGAAAACGCGCTCAGGGGCGTTTTCTTGACCGTGCCTCGGCTGGTGGCCATGAATACGAAGTGTCGCTCGTCGAACTCGCGCACCGGCAACACCGCGTTGATCCGTTCACCTTCAGCCAGGGGCAGCAAGTTGACGATCGGGCGGCCCCGGGCGCCGCGACTGACCTGCGGGACCTGGTAGACCTTCAGCCAATAGCACTGCCCGCGGCTGGAGAAACACAACAGGGTGTCGTGACTGTTGGCCACGAACAGCTTGTCGATGAAGTCCTCGCCCTTGACCTGGGCCGCCGAACGGCCTCGTCCGCCGCGGCGCTGCGCCTGGTAGGCGTCAATCGGCTGGGACTTCACGTAGCCCTGGTGAGAAAGCGTGACCACGACGGTCTCGTCGGGAATCAGATCCTCGATGGTGAGATCGCTGTAGTCCTCGTTGATTTCGGTCCGCCGATCGTCGGCATAGGCGTCCTTGATCACCAGCAGCTCGTCACGGATCTCCTGGCGCAGTCGCTCCGGGTCCGACAGGATCTCTTTCAGATCCTTAATAATCTCCAGTAGATCTTTGTATTCACTTAGTATTTTATCTTGCTCAAGACCGGTCAATCGATTCAGTCGAAGATCAAGAATCGCCTGCGCCTGGACCTCAGACAGCCGGTAGCCCTGCTCACCGAGCCCGAGATCCGGGGTCAAGGTCTCCGGCCGGGTGATATCCGCGCCCGCCCGCGCGAGCATCTCGGTGACCACGCCCGGCGCCCAGGCCCGCGCGCACAGGGCCGCGCGCGCCTCGGCGGGTGACGGCGATGCCTTGATCAGTTCGATCACCGGATCGATATTGGCCAGCGCGACGGCAAGGCCTTCGAGCACGTGGGCGCGGTCCCGGGCTTTGCCGAGATCGAAGATCGTGCGGCGGGTCACCACTTCACGGCGATGGCGCAGGAAGGCTTCCAGAATCTCCTTGAGATTCAGCAGTCTTGGCTGACCTTCGACCAGCGCCACCATGTTGATGCCGAACACGCTCTGCAGCGGCGTCTGCTTGTAGAGATTATTGAGCACGACATCCGGAACCTCCCCGCGCCGCAACTCGATGACCACGCGCATGCCGTCCTTGTCGGACTCGTCGCGCAGTTCGGTGATGCCTTCAAGTTTTTTCTCGCGGACCAGTTCGGCGATTTTCTCGATCAGCCGCGCCTTGTTCACCTGATAGGGGAGCTCGGTGATGATGATCGCCTGGCGCGAGCCGAGTTCTTCGACCGACGTGCGGCCGCGGACGTAGACGCGGCCACGTCCGGTCTTGTAGGCGCTGTAGATCCCGGCGACGCCGTTGATGATGCCGGCCGTCGGGAAATCCGGCCCGGGCAGGATACGGATGAGATCCTCGACCTCCAGGCTCTCGTCATCGAGCAGCGCCACAGCGGCATTGACCACCTCGCCGAGATTGTGCGGCGGGATGTTGGTCGCCATGCCCACGGCAATCCCCGAGGAGCCGTTGACCAGGAGATTCGGCACCCGCGTGGGCAGGACCGTGGGCTCGCTTTCAGACTCGTCGTAATTGGCCGCGAAATCGACAGTCTGTTTCTCGATATCGGCCAGCAACTCCTGGGCAATACGCGACATGCGCACCTCGGTATAGCGCATGGCGGCAGGCGCATCGCCATCCACCGAGCCGAAGTTGCCCTGTCCGTCGACGAGCATGTAGCGCATCGAAAAGGGCTGGGCCATGCGCACGATCGTGTCGTAGACCGCGGAGTCGCCATGCGGGTGGTATTTACCGATGACGTCGCCCACCACGCGTGCAGACTTCTTATAGGGCTTGTTCCAGTCGTTGCCGAGCTCGCGCATGGCGTAGAGCACCCGCCGGTGCACCGGTTTCAGCCCGTCACGGACATCGGGGAGCGCCCGTCCGACGATGACGCTCATGGCGTAGTCCATGTAGGACTGGCGCATCTCGTCTTCGAGGTTTACAGAGAAGATTTCGTGAGCGATGTCTGCCATCGGTGATCGCTTTTCTTCTGGGCCCGCAGGACGCCGTCATGGCGCCCGTGCTGCGCTGCGAAATCCAAGGAAATCCGGGAACTTCCGCGCGGCGAGAGCATGATTGAACAAGCGGCAAATGATATCACAGCGGTCTCGGGAACCGCAGTGGCCGCCTGGGCGGGGCGGCCGGACTCCCGCCCGGGCGCTATACTTTCCGGCTTGATCCACATTCTGGGCAGGGAGAGCGGCCGGATGCAGGATGTCGATACGCTGATCTTCGCCCGCTGGGTGATTCCGGTGGAGCCGCGTGGGGCTGTCCTGGAAGACCACGCCGTGGCGCTGCGGCATGGCCGCATCGTGGCCGTGCTGCCCGCCGCCGAGGCGACGGCCCGGTATCAGGCGCGAGAGCGAGTGCACCGGCCGGCGCATGTGCTCATTCCCGGCCTGGTCAACGCCCACACCCACGCGGCCATGAGCCTGCTGCGAGGGCTGGCCGATGACATGCCCCTGCAGCGCTGGCTGGGCGAGCATATCTGGCCGGCCGAACACCGGCTGGTGGATCGTGACTTCGTTCGCGATGGAACGCGGCTGGCGGCCGCCGAAATGCTGCAGGGCGGGACCACCTGTTTCGCCGACATGTATTACTTCCCGGATACGGTGGCCGAAACGGCCGCCGAGATGGGTATCCGGGCGGTGGTGGGGATGATCGTCATCGAGTTCCCCACCGCCTGGGCACAGAACGCCGACGAGTACCTCTCCAAAGGTCTTGCGCTGCATGATCAGTATCGCGAACATCCGCTGGTCGCAACCGCCTTCGCGCCGCACGCACCCTACACGGTCGCCGACGGCACCCTGGACAGAATCCGCCGCCTGGCCGACGAGCTGGAGGTCCCGGTGCACATGCACCTGCACGAGACGGCGCAGGAGATCACCGACAGTCTCGCCGAGCATGGCTGCCGCCCCCTGGCACGGATCCAACGCCTTGGACTGCTCAACCCGGCACTCATGGCGGTACACATGACGCAACTGGAGGCCCCCGAGATCGCGGCGCTGGCCGCCGCCGGGGTCTCGGTAATCCATTGCCCGGCATCGAACATGAAACTGGCCAGCGGGGCCTGCCCCGTGGCGGCGCTGGCCGAGGCCGGGGTCAACCTGGCACTCGGCACCGACGGCGCGGCGAGCAACAACCGCCTGGATGTGCTCGGTGAGATGCGGCTTGCCGCCCTGCTCGCGAAACATACCCGCGCGGACCCGGCAGCGCTCGACGCGGGTGCCGCGCTGGAAATGGCGACACTGGGCGGGGCGCGCGCACTCGGCCTTGGAGAGGTGACCGGCTCACTGAGGCCGGGCAAGTGGGCGGACCTCGCCTGCCTCGCACTGGACCCACCCGGCGCACTGCCCGTGCTGCATCCCCTGTCACAACTGGTCTACGCGGCAGATCGCAGCTGGGTCAGCGATGTATGGGTAGCCGGGCGCGCGCAGGTGCGCGATCATCGGCTTTTGACCGAGTCTCCCGAGGCTCTCGCCGCGCTGGCCAGGGACTGGGCGACGCGGGTCATGGCGGCAGACGCACAGGAGGGCAACGCCGATGGCTGATGCGCACACGACGCCCAACGTCGATCCACAGGAAATCTCCAAGTTCAACGCGCTCGCGACCCGCTGGTGGGACCCCGAGAGTGAATTCCGCGCCCTCCACCAGATCAATCCCTTGCGGCTGGACTACATCGACGAGCGCGCCCCATTGGCGGGCCAACGGGTGCTCGATGTGGGCTGCGGGGGCGGCATTCTCGCGGAAGCCATGGCCGCGCGGGGTGCCGCCGTCACCGGGATCGACATGGCAGACGCCGCGTTGGGCGTCGCGCAGCTGCACCTGCTCGAATCCGGCCATGACATCGAGTACCTCCAGACCAGCGCAGAGAAAATCGCCGCCGAGCGTGCCGGGCAGTACGACGTGGTCACCTGCCTGGAGATGCTCGAGCATGTGCCCGACCCCGCGGCAGTCGTGGCCGCGTGCCACGCGCTGGTCAAACCGGGCGGCCATGTGTTCTTTGCAACCATCAACCGCAACCCCAAGGCTTTCCTGTTCGCAATCCTCGGTGCGGAGTACGTGCTGGGCCTGCTGCCGAAAGGCACCCATGAATATGCCAAGCTGATCAAGCCCTCGGAGCTCGAGCGCTGGCTGCGAGCGGCCGGCCTGCATCTGCGCCACATGACCGGCATGCACTACAACCCCTTCGCAGACCGCTATCGCCTGGGCAGTGGCGTTGAGGTGAACTACCTGCTGCACGCCCAGCGACCGGTTGCAGCCGACGCATGAGTGGGGGTGCCCTGCTCCTCGACCTCGACGGCACGCTGGTCGACACCGCACCGGACATGGTGGCCTGCCTGAACCGGCTGCTTGAGGCCTCGGGCGAGGCCCCGATCGACTACACCCGTGCCCGCAACCAGGTCTCCAACGGCGCCGTCGGCTTGCTTGCGCTCGGCTTCCGGATCCGCCCGGAAGACAGCCGCATGCCTGACCTCCGCCGTCGTTATCTCGATCTTTACGCAAGCTGTCTTGCAGATCATTCAATAGTATTCGAGGACTTCCAGGAAGTGCTTGATACTGTTTGCTCGTTAGGCTGGGCGTGGGGCGTGGTCACCAACAAGCCCCAGGATCTGGCCCGCCCGCTGCTGGCCGCACTCGGCCTGACGCCAACCGCGGCCTGCCTGGTCGGCGGCGACACCCTCCCCCAGCGCAAGCCCCATCCGGCGCCCCTGCTGCATGCGGCGGCCCTGCTGGGCCGTGACCCGGCGCGCTGTCTGTACGTCGGTGACGCCGAGCGTGACATTCAGGCGGGACGCGCAGCCGGGATGCGCACGGCCGCGGCACGCTACGGCTACTTGGACGATCCGGCAGCCGCGGCGCGCTGGGGCGCCGACCATGTCATCGACTCGCCGCGCGAACTGACGGCACTCGTGCGCGCGCGGGCCACTGAGCTGCGACATGCCGGCTGAACTGCCCCTCTGGGTTGCGCTGTCCGGGGGGGGCATCGCGTTGGCACTGGGCCTGGCACTGGGCCTGGCACTGGGCCTGGCGCTGGGCCTGCTGCTGGCCCAGCGGCGCCAGGCGCAGTTGAGCGGCGAGATCGCCACCCTGGAGGCCCGGCTCGCCGGCGAGGAGCGACTGCGCGGAGAGCGCGAGCAGGCACTGGCGCAGGCCCAGGAACGCATCGCCGCCCAATTCGATGGCCTGGCCAACCAGGCGCTGCGACGCGCCAGCGATGATTTCCTGAAACTCGCCGAACAGCGGCTGCAGACGCAGCACGAGCGCGCTCGGGGGGAGCTTGGTCACCGGCAACAGGCCGTCGAGAACCTCGTCAAGCCGATCGCCGAGGCGCTGCAGCGCACGCAGACGCAGATCGAGGCGCTGGAGCGCTCGCGCCAGCAGGCTTACGGCAGCATCCACGCCCAGCTCCAGTCCATGGGTGCGGCGCAGCAGGCCCTGCAACTGGAAACCCGCAACCTGGTCAGTGCGCTGCGGCGACCCGAGGTCCGCGGCCAGTGGGGAGAGATCACGCTGCGGCGTCTGGTCGAGCTCGCCGGCATGGTGGAGCACTGCGATTTCGTCGAACAGGCACAGGTCAACGCCGGCGACAGTACCGTGCGCCCCGACCTCATCATCAACATGCCGGAATCACGCCAGCTGGTGGTCGATGTGAAGACACCGCTGGATGCCTATCTCGATGCGGTCAATGCGCCCGACGACGCCAGCCGGGATGCCGCGCTCCAGCGCCACGCCAACAAGGTCGCCGAACGCATCCGCGAGCTCGCCTCCAAGGCCTATTGGGCGCAGTTCCCGCGCAGTCCGGAGTTCGTGATTCTGTTCATTCCCGGGGACCAGTTCCTGAGCGCGGCCCTGGACCGTCGCCCCCAATTGCTCGACGAGGCCCTGCGCCAGCAGGTGATCCTCGCCACCCCAAGCAGCTTCATCGGCCTGCTGAAGGCCGTGGCCTACGGTTGGCGGCAAATGGCCCTGGCCGAAAATGCAGAAGAAATCCGGACGCTTGCAGTAGAGTTATACGAGAGACTGAACAAATTCACCGAGCACGTCGGCAAGGTCGGTCATGCGCTCGGACGCAGTGTGGAGGCGTATAACGCAGCGGTCGGCTCGCTGGAACGCATGGTGTTGCCGGGCGCGCGGAAATTTACCGAACTGGGGGTACAACCAAGACGGGTACTCGGCCAGACCCCTGAAGTCGACCACCTGCCGAGGCGCCCGCCCGCCGCCGACCTGCCCCCGCGCCACGGCGACACAACCCACGCTGCGGGCGAGGCGGATGCGGACCCCGCTGAGGGCAGCGACACCACCGCGACACGCGAGCCCCCCGGGACCTGAGCAGGATGCCTCCGCAGGAGAACGGACCGCCCCAGGGCAGCCTGGCCTGGCACGCTCAGCTGTTTTGCGCGCCGGCGCAACAGCCGGTGATCGCGGCGCTTCATGACCTCTGGAGCGAGCTTCGCGGGATTGGCCTGGGCATGCAGGATCCAGTGCCCGCCCGGCTGCGTCTGGCCTGGTGGGGCGAGGAACTCGGTCTTCTGGCCGACGGCCGCCCGCGTCATCCGGCCGCGCGCGCGCTGCTTCCTCACTGCCGACAGCCGCGACGTGCCGCCAGACTGCTCGAGGAGCTGCTGGTCGCCGGTGAGGACGACATCAATGGCGCCGGCTGCGAGAACATCGACGAGCTGCGACTCTATGCGTTCCGCAGCGACGGCGCCGCGCTGGCCTTGCTCTGCGAGTTGCTTGGCGCCCCCGACGTCCAGGGTGTGGAAGTGGGCCGGGAAGCGGGGCTCGTGATCGCTGCCAACCGCGCGCTGACCCTGCTCGGCGCCGACCTGCATCATCGCCGCCGGCCGCTGGCGCCCTGGCCACTGCTCCAGGAGACCGGGCTGATCGCCGCGCCCAGCCCCGACTCCGCGCGTCTTGCCCCGGTGGTCACCACCCTGGGACGGGTCGCCGACGAGGCGGCCGACGCGCTGGCCC